>NZ_RYDJ01000040.1:0-2316 GCF_003970355.1 Flavobacterium bomense
GTAAAATGATTTCTTGAAATTAGAACCATCGGTCATTTTTAAACTGGAATTATCTTGAATTTCCGACGAAAAAACGACTTTCAATTTATCAATTTTAAATTCTTTCAATCGACGACGAACGGTTTTTGCCAAGAAACAATTCATCGTGTTATTAATATCGGCGACCTTCACTTTTGATGCTTCCATCTTTCCTCCTGCTCCCATCGAAGAAATAATTTTGACTCTTTTTCGCTTGGCGCCAATGATTAAATTCAATTTAGGAGTGATGCTGTCAATGCAATCCAAAACATAATCATATTCGGCTGAAACAATTTCGAAAGCTCGTTCTGGCGATAAAAATTCTTTAATTCTAGTCAATTTCAATTCGGGATTTATATCCATCAATCGATCGCCAACAATAGTTACTTTGGGTTGCCCTACTGTGGAATGCAAAGCTGGCAATTGTCGATTAATATTAGTTATATCTACAATATCACCATCCACAATAGTCATTGTTCCGACTCCGGCTCTTGCCAAAAATTCGGCTGCAAAGGAACCAACTCCACCCAATCCTACTACCAAAACATTGGCGTTTCTTAAATTATCCAATCCTTCTGCTTTAAATAAGAGCTCCGCTCTTTCTGTCCATTCTGCCATAATTTATTGTTTCAAGTTTAATGTTTAAAGTTCCTGAAAATCAAAAATCGTTAATCTGAAATCTTAAATAATTTGTGTTTTTATTCTTGTATTTTGTTTTTTAAATCCATTCTGGAATGTAAAAACCGAATGATTTCTATTTTATCCTCATTTACAATACTGTAAAAAATGATGTGTTGTCCTGATTTGAATCCTTGAATTTCGTTGTTTATTTCTGTGTAACTTCTGCCTAAAAATTGATTTTCTGCTAATTTTTGACAATCAGATAATAATTCATAATAATATTTGTCGGCTTGATCTTCTGACCAAACTTCGAAAGTATATTCCCAAATTTTAGACAAATCTTCAACAGCCTTGTTAGTAAGATGAAATTTAGGCATCTCTTTTTTTAGTTTTTAAAGATTCCAAATGTTGTTTGGGATTAAAATTTTCGGCAATTCCGCTTTCAATTCCGTCGTTAATGGCTTTTTTGAGAGCCATTATTTTGTTTTCTTCTTCTTCTAACATTCTCAAACCCGCGCGAATCACTTCGCTGGCATTTTTAAATCTCCCTTCAGAAATTCTACCGTCAACAAAATTCTCGAAGTAATCCCCTAAAGAAACTGATGTATTGCGTCCCATATTTTTATATTTTTTTGTAAAGTTACCAAATTTTGGTAATTTTTTAAATATAATTTATTTTTAATCTTACTTAAGGGAAATTATTTGGAACTTTTATAAAATACTCACTCCGTCTGGATTCACTTTAGAAACGTGAATTTCATAAGGCAAATTGATTTCGTCATACACTTTACTCATTGCTTGGGCGATTTTTTCGGCAGTTTCTTTTCCTTTGCTTAAAGCAAAAATAGAAGGACCTGAACCTGAAATTCCTGATCCTAAAGCTCCGTTTTCGTATGCCGTTTTTTTGATTAAATCGAAACCGGGAATCAGCATACTGCGAACCGGTTCGATGATTTCATCGTGCAAAGAACGACCAATTAATTCATAATCATTCGTGTATAATCCGGCTACTAATCCACCCACATTTCCCCATTGGGTAATGGCATTTTTTAGGGAAACGGTTTGTTTTAATACGGAACGCGCATCCGAAGTTTTCAACTCGATTTGAGGATGCACAACAGTCGCATACAATTCTGACGGGCTGTCAATCTTGATAATATCCAAAGGATTGGAACACCTTACCAAAGTAAAACCGCCCAATAGGCAAGGAGCCACGTTATCAGCGTGGGCATTTCCGCTGGCTAATTTTTCGCCTTGCATTGCAAATTTCACCAATTCTTTTCTGGTAAAAGGACGACCTAATAATTCGTTGATTCCAAAAACAGCTCCGGCCGAACTAGCTGCACTGCTTCCGATTCCGCTTCCGGCTTTGATGTTTTTATAGATTTCGATTTCGAATCCAAATTCGGTTTCCACTTCTTCTAGCATTGCCAAAGCTGCTACGCCAGCCACATTATTTTCGGTTTCTAATGGCAAATTAGCACCCACGATTTTAGTGATGCGAACGCCTTTTAGATCGGATTTTCGAATAATCATTTCGTCACCCGCTGTGGCCAAACACAATCCAAGAACATCAAATCCACAGGAAAGATTGGCTATGGTTGCAGGGCAAAATATTTTTATTTCATTCATAATTTTATTTTTTTTGGTAGAGACGCGATTAATCGCGTCTGTACG
>NZ_RYDJ01000041.1:0-2298 GCF_003970355.1 Flavobacterium bomense
TTTTTATTTTTTAATCTTGTCTTGTCCTGAAATAGCGATACACAAAAAAGTATCCTATGGAATCATTACAAGAAACTTGCTATTTAAAGCGTACGCAAAAAGACTATACTATGTCTTTTAAATTTTCAATAGATTCTTAAAAAAAAGGATCAGAAAGTATTATTTTTTAATTACTTTACTACTTTTCTCCAGAGATCCTTGTTTGATAATCATTAGGTATACACCAAGCAAATAATTGCCACCTAATCGCTTGGAATTGATTTCAGATGAATTGATGTTTAGATTTTCAATAATTCTTCCAGATATGTCATATACTTTTAATTCAATTGGGTCCAAGGTCAAGGGAGTTAGATTTACATTGAATTCTGAATCAAATGGATTTGGAAAAGTTGTAATTTCAAAATCAGAATTAACATTTATAAACACGGGTTCAGAGGCAATTTTAGTGCAAATGTCACTAGATATAATTACTCTAAAATAGGCATTATCTGTTAACCCAGTTGCTATATATGTTGAGGATGAAGAGAAAGGAATGTCGGTAAAATTATCTGTTAATGAAGCGGCTTTTTGCCATTGAAAACTTGTCCCTTTGTACCCTTTTAATGTCAATTCTGTTGCATTTATTTTTTTTGAAACGTTTTTATTCCCCCCTTCAATGAATCCTGAAACGGGAGGAGGATTTATAGTAATTTGAACTACTGGGCTATAAACAGCATTACAACTGTCTATACTGTTTGATACTCTAATCCATGTAGTCTCTTGTAAATCAGAAGCTAAAAAAAGGTGTCCTATTTCGCCAGGAATATCATTAAAGCCACTAGATGCTGAGGTAGTCGAAAATTGCCATTGAATATCTCCTAAAGAACCCTCGCCATAAACAAGTACTTTACTACTTCCTTTACAGGCTGGTGATGCGCCAGTAATTAATTTTGCAACAGGTGTAGGACTGACAAAAATCACAACTGAATCTGTCATTTCAGATGCACAAGCACTACTTGATAAAACAGCTCTGAAATGAGTAGTAGCGGTTAATGACACTGCCGTATAGGTTTCTTTGGTAGCCGAAGGGATATCTACAAAAGTACCAGGAGAGCCATTAACATCTGGGGCTTTTTGCCATTTAATAGTGCCTTCTTGGTTGTTTAAAGACAATACAGTGGAATTTAAAGATTTGCAAACTGTATCGCCGCCACCTTCAATATTACCAGCAATGGGTAGCGGATTGACCAAAACTTTTACAGCAGGGCTAAATACAGAATTGCATCCTCCACTGGAATTCATTACCCTAAACCAAGTTGATTCCTGCAAATTAGTTGCTGTAAATACTAATCCAATTTCATTATCAATATCATAAAAATCATCGGTGCTTGATGTTGTAGAAGACTGCCATTGAATGTCTCCTATAGAATCTGAACCATAGGTAAGTTTTATATTGTCACCAAAACAAACCGTAGTTGCTCCAGTAATTAATTTTGAAATGGGTGTTGGATCAACAATAATGACGACTGGATCAGTACTTTCTGACAAGCAATCTCCGCTGGTTACAACTGCTTTAAAATAAGTAGTAACAGCTAAAGAATTTGCTTTGTATGTTGCAGCAGTGGCATTTGGTATTGATGCAAAAGGGCCAGCAATATCAATAGATTTTTGCCATTGAATTTTTCCTTCATAATCAATCAAAATCAATTCTGTTGTATTTGAGCTTTTACAAACATTGATATCCCCACCATCAATATATCCGGCAATTGGAAATGGATTTACGACTACTTGAACAGCTGGACTATAACTAGGATTGCAGGCGCCACTAGTATTTCTTACTCTATACCAAGTCGTTTCTTGAATATTGACTGCGTTATAAGTTTTTTTATTCTCAAAATCAATATCATAAAAATCAGCAGTACTCGAAGTTGTCGAGAATTGCCATTGTATATCTCCTATCGAGTCTGTTCCGTATGTAAGTGTCTTATTTCCTCCAAAACAAAGCGGAGATGCTCCTGTAATTGTTGAAGAAACAGACAAAGGGCTGACGGTTAATGTTGCAGTATTTGAAGTCAAACTACTAGACCCATTAGTAACCACAACTCTATATTGAGTTGCATTAACAGGCAAAGTAGCCGTTTTGACAATATATAAAGTAGCCATAGAATAATCACTATAGACATTAGCTGCATTTAAATTATTTATTGTTGTCCAATCTGCAGTAGGTGTTTTTAGTTGCCAAATAAAACTATCTGTTGGAGAAACGTTTGCTACTGAGATATATATAGACTCTCCTGTTTTGCTGCAAATTGTTGCATT
>NZ_RYDJ01000042.1:0-2202 GCF_003970355.1 Flavobacterium bomense
CAGAACAAGACGGGTTTTTTGTATAAAAATTTAATCAGAATCTAAAAAATAAATTTTATCTCAAACCAGTATCTATGGCAGCAATACTAATAAAAATGATAATTAAGCCATAAAAACACAAAGTAATTAAAGCCAAAATCCCAATGAATTTGTAATGTGATTTTAAATATTCGAATGAATTGGCAAGTGTTGCCGAATTATTATCTCTTAAAGCAGCCTTCAAATTAGAAGCGAACCTGTTCAAATAATAAATTGGAAAGAAATAAAGCCCAGCAATCAACAAATAAACCACAGTCATCATAATGCCAAATGCAGAACTAAACATCCCCATTTGTTCCATTGGCATCATATGGCCAATTGTCGTAAAAATTGCTCCTGCAAAAATCGCAGCCAAAACAATAAAACCAACACCAATATAACCAAGAACAGATAAAAAATAAGCCCATTTTGCTGCTTCTTTTAGAAACCCTTTAGCAGACTCATTCACCTGCAATTCAAATTCTTCAAACGTAGATTCTTCTGATAGATCAACCATTTCTTCCATAATCAATATTGTTTAAGTGATACATCAAATTTAATGAAAATTCTGAGATAATAACAGACTGAACTATAATTTTGACTCTATTCACTTTTATTCTAAAGAATGCAAAAAAAAAAAACGGATCAAGTCTAAATGTTGTGGGGAAATATTAAATTTCGATATTTGTCTTTTTAAATTAAATACAAATGCAAGATTCTTTTGTTGAACTACTCAAGTTATTATTACCAGAAATTATAGTTGATTATTTTGAACTTACTTCTTATAAAAAAGGAGAAGAATTACTTCATCTTTACTTAAAAGAGATTAATTCGATTCCAAAAGAGTACCGTCAAAACAAATTAAGCTCCAAAGGATTCTTTGATGAGATAACGGTTCAAGATTTTCCAATTCGTGGACATCAAGTATACCTTCATATCACTCGTAGAAGATGGCTTAATGAGGATACTGGGCAAGTTGTTTTTAGAGATTGGAATTTAGTAGCAGACGGAACTCGGGTAACACAGGAGTTCGCGTCTTTTTTAAAAGAAATCAATAGATTCCAAGCCTAATGACTGTAATGCTATAGCATCGTTCTATGGTGTTAGCGGTAAAAATCTACAACATCAGTACAAAGATTTCTTAAGTGATTTTAAAATCTGGAATCAAAAACCACACGCAAAAAAATGGCTTATTTTCCCTGAAAACATTGGAAAACAATTATCAATAGACGAAACCTCCCTGTCTAATGGTGAACTCTATACAATTCTAACCAATAAGGCCGCCAAAGGAAGAAAAGGAACCATCGTTGCAATGGTTGCGGGAACTAAAGCTGAAACTGTAATTGCTATCATTGAAAAAATTCCTCTTAAACAACGAAATCTAGTTACCGAAATCACCCTTGATATGGCAGGAAATATGGGGCTGATTGCCAAGAAATGTTTTCCAAATGCAACTCGTGTTATCGACCGATTCCACGTTCAAAAACTAGCTACAGAGGCTTTACAAGAAATCAGAATCAAATACCGCTGGCAAGCAATAGATCAGGAAAATGAGGCTATAGAAAAAGCCAAGAAAAACAAGAAAAAGTTTGAGTCTGAAATATTAATTAATGGGGATACACTGAAACAATTGCTAGCCAGAAGTCGCTATTTCTTATACAAGAATAAATCAAAATGGTCAGAGAATCAATTACAATGAGCCCATTTATTATTTGAATTATATCCTGATATCCAAAAGGCATACAATCTAACACAAGCTCTACGTAACATCTTTGAAAAAACGACTCATAAAATCATTGGTTTTGCTAGACTTGCAAAAGGGCACGAAAAGGTAAGTCAATCTGGGTTTAAGTCTTTCAATACAATTTCCCGAACAATAATCAATCATTATCAAAACATATTGAACTATTTTGATAATAGAAGTACTAATGCTTCAGCAGAATCCTTTAACGCCAAAATAAAAGCATTTAGATCTCAATTTAGAGGGGTTAGAAACATTGAGTTTTTCCTTTTTAGACTAACAAATATTTATGCTTAATTTTTGTCGCTCCACAGGTTTTGGGATTGATCCAAAAAAACCACCTAACAAAAGTTAGATGGTTTTACTAAAGAGCCGGCGGAGGGACTCGAACCCACGACCTGCTGATTACAAATCAGCTGCTCTAGCCAACTGAGCTACGCTGG
>NZ_RYDJ01000043.1:0-2165 GCF_003970355.1 Flavobacterium bomense
CGAGCGATCGGGTGCTATCCGTTGACGAGAAAAATTACTGCATTTCCGAGCGATCGGGAAAATTGAGGTGGTTGTAAATGATCCACGCTGGCCGAAGTCTTCTAAAACCAAAAGGTCTTAAAAACCGGGGATGCTTTGCGAATGTCTCCGACTCGGTCAGCAACACCGAGTTTTCATAACGTTTGTTTTATTAAGGAACACTTGCAATCTGCAAAAATCTTATAGCGTTATTTAGGGAAGAAAATAAAATATGAAATGTTAATGAAATAACATTAATTACTCATTCAAAAAATCTAAATTTCTAATTATCCCAGAATATTTTGTTCAAACAACAACGGTTGTTAGCTTTCTAAACCCGATTTCTCGAAGTCTTCAAAAAAAAGTTCCTAAAAATCAGGGGATGCTGTGCGAATGTCTCGCTCGGATATGCAAAATAGTCCTTGTATGGATAGCGCAGAATTGCATTCTGTGCTATACCCGATTGCTCGGATATGTAAAATAGCCCTTGAGTGGATAGCGCGGATTTGCAATCCGTGCCCACTTCAATAATCCACTAAAACAAATCTAATAAAATTACTTCTAATTCATAATCTAATCCTGCATAATTTCTTGCTGAACTAAAATAATAACCCGATTGCTCGGATACGAAGTAAATCCCCTCGAGCGGATAGCGCAGAATTGCATTCTGTGCCCATTCCTACGAGCCCCTAAAACAAATCTAATAAAATTACTTCTAAGTAGGTAGAATAAAATAATGTCGTATATTGTTGTTTATATGTAATAATATTTGTATATTTATCTCATTATGAGATATATAACACTTAAAAAAGAAGAGATTGGGGTATTGGAATACCAACATCAAAATAGTCCTAATAATACTGTTAGAAAACGTAGTCAATGCCTTGTTTTATCGCATCAAAGACACAAGATTAAGGACTTGGCCTCTATTTTTAAAGTCAGTCGCAGAACCATTGAACGGTGGTTTGATAGTTGGGCTGAAATCGGGGTTGATTCCCTTGCAATATCAGAGGGAAGAGGAGCTAAAATCCTTTTAAAAGACTATTCCAAAGAGGTTTCGGAGCAATTAGAACTTCACAATAGAAATTTAAAAAATGTATTAATTTACTTTGAAGAACAACACAATATCAACATCTGCAAAAAAACATTGCAGAATTTTTTAAAAGTTACTGGGTTATAGTTGGAAAAGAGCTAGACTCTCATTAAAAGGTAAACGAAACGAAGAACAATTTCGATTTAAACAAAAGCAAATAGAAACATTAAAGAGTTTGGAAGATAGCGGATATATTGATTTATATTTTGGAGACCAAAGTCATTTTGGACTCACTCCCAATGTGCCTTATGCTTGGCAAACAAAGGATAATCAAGTATTGTTGCCTGCTGCTAAAGGCAAATATCAAAATGTAGTTGGATTAATGACTCGTAAAAACAAGCTATATTTTGAAATACTTGAATCAACATTTAATTCAGATAGAATTATCTGTTTTATGGATCGTTTTGTGGAACAAACTATTAAAAAAACGGTTGTGATTCTTGACAATTCACCAATACATAAATCAAAGAAGTTTATGGCTAAAATAGAACAATGGAAAGAAAAGGATGTTTTGATTTACTTTTTACCACCGTATTCTCCAGAGTTAAATCTGATAGAAATTCTATGGCGAAGAATAAAATATCATTGGTTGGGTTTTGATGCTTATAAAAGCTTTGAAAATCTCAAAGAACAATTAAATTTTGTGCTGAATAATTTTGGAGTAAAATACGACATTAAATTTTAACCTTTACTTACTTTTTCTAATTCATTCTTATTATTAACGTTTCAAACTAAAATGACCTTTTGCCTCACGTCCATCCTCAAGTTTTATAGTGTACCAATAATCATCCGCTGGTAAAAGAGTTCCGTTGAAAGTGCCATCCCATCCTTCGCTTCTTGATGGAATCCATTGTTTGAGTAGTTTCCCATATCGGTTAAAAATATATATTATAGAATTGGCATTGAAATTCGCAGTTACACCTTTTACACTCCAATAATCATTGTATCCATCGTTATTTGGAGTAAAGAATTTTGGCATTCCAACAACGGCAATAGTTGTTGTAGTTACAGGCCTACAACCATTTTTATCATTAATAAAAACATCGTGAATTCC
>NZ_RYDJ01000044.1:0-2160 GCF_003970355.1 Flavobacterium bomense
AATTTATAGTGTTGAAGATGGTCAAAAAGCTTGCTTTGGTATTCATTGTATTATGATTAAAAATCAAACAATTTACACAAATGCACTTGACTTAATTTACGACAGAGGATACGAAAAACTATGACACCAATCGTCAAATAATTCTATGTAGTAATGATTATTGAGCCGACAAAAGCGAAAAAAAAACAGAGAGAAAAATATTTCTCTTTTTATGTTTTCCGCATATTTATAATTAGCATAACAAACTTTTAAAAAAAAAATATAATGAGAGAACTTATCAAAGAATCAATAGAACTAATTAAGAAAAAAGCTTTATTCAATCAAACGAGCAATGACATACCTTTTTCATCACTATGCCAAGAATCAAGAATGTTATTGACAATAGCTAATGAAAAACTAAATTCAGATGACGAGTTAATAACTGAAATTGCAAGAGTAATAAATATTTTATGTAATGGACAGTAAGCCCAGCCCATAACCGCCGTTTGGCAATATGGCGGGTTTAGGCTTAATTTAAAGTTGGTTTTGTGTCTGAAAGTTCAGTCAATAACCGAAAGTCTAGGCTTCCTTAATCCGCCACATCGCCAAGCGGCCAAACGTTACCAGATAGTTTAGAAAACCAAAAAGCCGAAAATATGAGCGAGGATAATTTGAAAATCACAATTGGGCTTTTAGTTGGATTAATAGGTCTTTTATCAACCGTAATTAAAATGTACCACGATAAAAACCGAGAGATTGAATTAAAACTTTCAGATAAAAAATACAGTACGTATTCCGAAATAATAACAACTCTTTTTGATTTGATAAACAAACAAAAAGGATTAAATAATTTCACCGAAGATGAAATTCTAAACAGAGTAATGGACGTTAAACGAGATTTAATATTATACGGTAATGATGCTATCATAAAAAAGTTTTTTGAATGGGAAGAAAACCAACTAAAGAAAAAACGATTATGGATATGGGTTGAATTAGTTGCACTAGCTAGGCAAGATATGGGCAATAAACGGACTAAAATTAAAGCTGATGACATATTAAAATCGTTATTAAATGAACAAAATGATTATAAAGAATTTAAAAAAACACTTATGAATTCTTAAACTTATTCCACCAAATAAGCAGAATAATTAAACCGAAAAAAACAGTTGGAATGAAACCTATTAGAAAATAATACATTGTAATTAATTTAAAATTGTGTTTCGCTTAATAGCGGTGGAAACACGAAACCGCAAATAAAACCATCTGGTAACAGGTGTTTCAATATACTTGCGGATTTAGTGTAATTACGTGCTATTGTCATAAATCCGTTCAACCAAAACTACTCTGCTTTCAAGTCCGCAAGCATCTTAAAGCACCGGGACGTTAGTGGCAATTAGCCCAAAAAACGTGAAACCAAAACCGAAATAAAAATGAAAAACAAATTATTTACAATTTTAGCATTAGTAATCTCACTTAACATTTTTGCTCAATATGATGTTGATATAAACAAAACTAAAAGAGTAACTGGAAAGGAAAGAAGAAATAATGAACAGCAAAAAAGAGAAGAAACTGGTGGCTGTAAATTTATTCCATTTCACGATTATGCAGTAGGAATGAAATTCTATTTTCCGATAGATAATTCAAAACTTCGATTTGACGAGTATGGATATGATAAATATTATTCCGTAGAACAAATAAAGAAAAACAAATTTCAAATCAATAAAATAAAGTATAAAAATATTTCTGGTAAGTTATTTGAAATTATAAAAATTGAAGAGAGAAAACCTGGTTACAGAGAAGATACTTACATTACTTTAAAACAAGTTGATAGTTCATTTAAAATTGAGCATAAATCTATGTTTGACAGAATATTTCTTAAAAGTCAATGGGAAAAAGATGAAACAGATGGTCAAGTTTCCGTTTTACCTGATGCTATTTATACTGGAGAAATAGATAGTTTCAAAGAAAAGTTTCTAAACAAAGAATTTTATTCAAAAGTTTTAGTGAAAGGAAAAAGATATCAGAAAGTGAAAATTATAAAAGTTGGCGCAGGAACTGAAAACCAACCAATAAGAGCTGTCGTGATAAATGAAAAAGGAGATAAAGAACAAATTGACTTTTGTACCTGCGGTACAAATGTTTCTTCTGTTTATCTTTATTCAAATACTATGAATAATTATT
>NZ_RYDJ01000045.1:0-2152 GCF_003970355.1 Flavobacterium bomense
CTTTTTCTATCCAATTATAGTTATAAAAATGTTATATGTTTGACAAAAAGCATTAAATGTAATATCTTTGCCCTTTATTTAGACAAATTCTATATAAGCTATGATACAAGTTTCTGATACTGCCAAAAAAAAAATCATCGATTTGATGAAAGATGACGGTTTTGATGCCGCAATAGATTACGTGAGAGTTGGCGTAAAAAGTGGTGGATGTTCGGGTTTGTCTTGTGATTTGAAATTTGACAATACGAAGGGAGACGATGATAAAATATTCGTTGACAATGATATAACTATTGCCGTAGAGAAAAAATCATTCCTGTATTTAGCAGGAACCATTTTAGAATTTTCTGGCGGATTAAACGGAAAAGGCTTTGTTTTCAATAATCCAAATGCAAGTAGAACTTGTGGATGTGGAGAATCATTTTCACTATAGTCAAAAGTGCTAAGTCATAAAATCGCAAGACAAAATGGCTTTGAAATTTTAGACTTTAAAAAACTTTAAGACAAAAAAATATGTCAAAATACACAGAAGACGATTTAAAAATTGAACTCGAAACCAAGGAATACGAGTACGGATTTTATACTGATTTAGAATCGGAAACGTTTCCAATTGGTTTAAATGAAGATATCGTTCGTGCTATTTCCTTTAAAAAAGGAGAACCAGAATGGATGACCGATTGGCGCATCGAAGCTTTTCGAGCTTGGGAGCAAATGGTTGAACCGGAATGGGCAAATGTAAAATATACCAAACCAGATTTTCAAGCCATTTCCTATTATTCTGCTCCCAAAGCAGTTGACCCCAATAAAACATTGGACGATGTAGACCCTGAACTTTTAGAAATGTACAAAAAGTTAGGTATCTCTGTCGATGAACAAAAAATGATGAACAATGTCGCGATGGATATTGTTATCGATTCCGTTTCTGTTGCTACAACATTCAAGAAAACATTAGGCGAGAAAGGCATTATCTTTATGAGTATTTCTGAAGCAATAAAAGAGCATCCAGAATTAGTTCGTAAATATATGGGAACAGTTGTCCCACAAAAAGACAATTTTTATGCGGCATTAAATTCGGCTGTTTTCTCTGATGGAAGTTTCTGTTATATTCCAAAAGGCGTTCGTTGTCCAATGGAATTATCAACTTACTTTAGAATTAATCAAGCAGGAACAGGACAATTCGAAAGAACTTTATTAGTTGCCGATGAAGGTAGTTATGTAAGCTATTTAGAAGGTTGTACCGCTCCAAGTCGTGACGAAAATCAATTGCACGCAGCTGTGGTAGAACTAATTGCAATGGATGGTGCCGAAATCAAATATTCGACCGTTCAAAACTGGTATCCTGGAAACAAGGAAGGTATTGGTGGTGTTTTTAACTTCGTAACCAAAAGAGGAATGTGCGAAAAAAACGCAAAAATCTCTTGGACACAAGTAGAAACCGGATCTGCAATCACTTGGAAATATCCATCAGTTATTTTAAAAGGAGATAATTCAGTAGGCGAATTTTATTCGATTGCTGTAACTAATAATCATCAACAAGCCGATACAGGAACTAAGATGATTCATATTGGAAAAAACACAAAATCAACGATTATTTCCAAAGGAATTTCTGCTGGAAAATCACACAATAGCTATAGAGGTTTAGTAAAAGTTGGTCCAAATGCAGACAATGCAAGGAATTTTTCGCAATGCGATTCGCTCTTGATGGGAAATAATTGCAGCGCCAATACTTTTCCATACATCGAAAGCAAAAATCCATCGGCCAAAATAGAACACGAAGCCACGACGAGTAAAATTGGCGAAGACCAAGTTTTCTATTGCAACCAACGCGGAATTCCAACCGAAAAAGCCATTGCCTTAATTGTAAACGGGTTCAGCAAAGATGTGTTGAACAAATTGCCAATGGAATTTGCAGTGGAAGCACAGAAATTGTTGGAAATTTCGTTAGAAGGTTCGGTGGGATAATTTTTGTAAATTTGAAGCATCACTATTAAAATATAATAGATATGGAACTCATTTTAAAAAACGTTAAGAAAAAAGATTTTCCAGTATTGAAATCTTTGGCAAAATCATTAGGTTTTGAAATTGAAGAAAAAGACAAACCTTATAATCCTGAATTTGTAAAAGAGATTTTGGAGGCTGAACAAAGTATTCGTGA
>NZ_RYDJ01000046.1:0-2123 GCF_003970355.1 Flavobacterium bomense
AAAACTATTGGAACGATGAACGAATTTACACTCCTATCTCGAATAGTCGAGCATCCTGACCAATACCCTATTCAGAAAACAATGCTCACAGAACTTTTATCGGATCACGAATCACTAATTGCTGAATTGCGAAAAGATATCGACATCAGTACTGATGAAAATCATGATGCCGGAACTGCCGATTTACTTACTGGAATAATTCAACAACACGAAACTATTGCTTGGATTTTGAGAAGGTATCTGGGTTAAACTAATTTTTTTGCTAAAATTGTTTTTTTTAGTTGGCGGCTGTCTTATTGGAAAAACCGGTCAAATTGACCACCACTTTCCAGTCTAAATTGACCACTAATATCGGAGCAAACTGACCACCACTTTCCAGTCTAATTTGACCACCTAATTTTGGGTCAAATTGATTATTAAAAACTACTGACTTTTTCATGTTGTTAGCACCATACATTCGTTAAAAAAATACGGATTATGGCAAACAAAATAACAGACATGAGTAAAATTAGAAAAGCAATTAAATTCTATTGTAACGGGAAAAGTAAGTTATTCATAAGCAAATACTTATCACTTTCAAGAAATACGGTAAAGAAGTATATTTCATTATTTGAAGTTCTCGGATTAAGTTTGGAAGTAGTTAGTGATAAAACAGATGCCGAACTGGAACTTTTGTTTTCACACACTGCCGTGGAATCAATGAGTCCCAAATTGCAGACACTCCATAATTTTTTTCCTAAAATGGAACGAGAACTGAAAAAAGTTGGCGTTACCATACAACACCAATGGGAGCAATATATTGCAGTAAATCCTGATGGCTACAAGAGCTCGCAATTTAGCCATCATTACAAAATATGGGGTAAGCGGGTGAATCCCGTAATGCACATCAATCACAAAGCCGGTGATAAAATGTATGTGGATTATGCTAGAAAGACACTCTCCATTATTGATAAAGGCACTGGAGAAATTAAAGAGGTGCAGTTTGTTGTAGCCATATTGGGAGCTAGCCAATATACCTATGCCGAAGCTTCGATGAGCCAACAAAAGGAGGATTTTGTTGCTTCGGTAGAAAATGCTATGCGTTTTTTTGAAGGTACTCCTGCGGCAATTGTCCCGGATAATTTAAAGTCGGCAGTAATAAAAAGTAGTCGTTTTGAACCAACAATAAACGAAACCTTGGCTGATTTAGCCGAACATTACCAGACTACAATCTTGCCTGCCAGGGCTTATAAACCAAGAGATAAATCATTGGTTGAAGGGGCTGTCAAGATCTTGTACCGAAGGATTTATGTAACTCTAAAAGAAACCAAATTCTTTTCATTGGAAGAATTAAACCAGCAGGTATGGGATTTATTGGACACTCATAATAGTCGAAAACTCACCGGACGTCCTTACTCTCGTATAGAATTGTTTTTAGAAGACGAGCAACAACAACTCCGAGCACTTCCACAAGAACGTTTTGAAATCAAATACCAATCCTTTGCCACAGTGATGCAAAACGGACATGTTCAATTAAGTCAAGACAAAAATTACTACAGCGTTCCGTATCAATACGTAAAGAAAAAAGCCAAACTATTGTATACCAAATCTACAGTAGAGATCTATTATAAATACAATCGAATAGCTGTCCATGCACGAAATTACAGACCTTATGTTTATACCACAACTCCGGAACATTTGGCCAGCACACATCAATTTGTAGCCCAGTGGAGCGCGGCCCGCTTCATTGACTGGGCGAGCAGTATAGACGAGTCGGTGGGAGAATACATTTTGCAGATAATCGAAAGTAGAAACCACCCTGAACAAGCCTATAAAAGTTGTTTGGGAATACTGAACTTCGAAAAAAAGGTAGGCAAGCAGCGATTAATAAATGCCTGTAAACGGGCACTTGATTTTAAAATTTACAATTTTAAGACCATACAAAATATTTTGGAAAACAACCTAGACCTTATTGATTTTGAAAAAGAACCCGAGCAGGAACTCCCGAGTCACGGTAACATAAGAGGAAAACATTATTATAACTAAATTAAATCTTGAAAACATGAATGAATCCACAGTAACAAAAATGAAGCAAATGAAGCTTTATGGTATGTTTAATGCTTTTAAAACAGCCATTGAAAGCG
>NZ_RYDJ01000047.1:0-2056 GCF_003970355.1 Flavobacterium bomense
GGTTGATTTACAGGGGGGTTGGGTTAGTTCAAATCCCAAGTAATTCCAGGGGTAGTAGGCTTGTAGGTTTTACAGTCATAAGAAACGGCTAATCCAGTTGAAGCATTGAAGAAATAAATGTCACGAATGCTTAAAGGTGCTGAAGTTGTTACAAGTTCTATTTTGATGTTGTTATTTTCAAATGGAAGTGTCGCACCATTAGTAAGGATGTCGTCTTTCTTACAACTTGTAATGAGAAAGAGTCCGATTAGCGAAATGTAAATTAAATTTTTCATCGTTTTTATGTTTTTATGTTTTTATGTTGTCTGTCCATAGTTAAACTTTTCAAGTTAGCACTGTCCCAACGGGTTGCCACTAACGTTCCGGCGCTTGGCGAGGTTGCGAACTTCGGAACCGATTATTTTCTATTAGTACTGGTGCGTTAATTTTCTTTTTTTGTTTGTAATGTATTGATTTATATAAGGATATAGACGTTCTTTGATTTTTTGATTTGATTTGAAAGTTTATGATTTTACATTTAAAAGTGTAAAATTATGAATTCAGGTAAATATATTTTCTCCCAATTATTAGATTTTGTCAATAGATATGAGTTTGAAAAAATAGTTAAAAAATACAATGGTAATTATCGGGTGCGAGAACTTAATTGTTGGAATCAATTTATTCAGTTATTTTTTGGACAACTTACTAACCTCAACTCTTTACGCGACATTTGTTTGTGTCTTAAAGCTCATAATAACAAGTTGTATCATTTAGGGATTAAAAATTATGTTAGTCATACGACTTTGTCACGAGCCAACGAAAAACGGGATTGGCAGATTTTTTCTGATTTTGGCAATCATCTAATTGAATTAGTACGTCCTCTTTATAAAAGCAGTGAAATACCAAATTTATCAATTGATAATGAACTGTATGCATTAGATTCAACGACTATTTCCTGTAGCATTAATCTCTTAACTTGGGCTGAAGGGAAATACAGTCGTGGAGCAGTAAAGATGCACACTTTACTTGATTTACGGGGCAGTATTCCAAGTTATATTCTTGTTACAGATGGTAAATACCACGATAGCAATGTACTTGACCAAATTATTCCCGAGCCAGATGCCATTTATATAATGGATAAAGCCTATGTTGATTTTAAGGCATTATATCGTATTAATACTTTTGAATCTTATTTTGTTACAAGGGCAAAATCGAGTTTAAAATACACGATTATAGAACAAAATTTTAATATTGATGAATCAACAGGCTTAAGAGCTGATAAAATAATCGAACTAACTATTGCAAAATCGAAAAAGTTATATCCCGAAAAACTTCGCTTAATAGAGTATTACGATGCAGATAAAAACAATTATCTTGTTTTTATGACAAATAATTTTGACGTAACAGCTCTTGAAGTCTCGTATATTTATAAAAACAGGTGGCAAATAGAAACATTTTTTAAATGGATAAAACAAAATTTAGTAATTAAAAAACTTTGGGGACATTCGCAAAACGCAGTCAAAATACATATTTGGACAGCTATTTGCACCTATTTAATTGTCGCATATGTGAAAAAAGTAGTTGAAAGCGAGTTGTCAATATATCAGATTATGCAAATTTTAAGTATATCTGCTTTTGATAAAACACCGGTAGGTGAATTATTGGGTAACTTTCAAAACAATCAAAATATCAATGAACAGCAATATAATATTTTTGATAATTAAACTAATTATTTAACGCACCAGCACTACTATCTTTAACTAGTAAATTTACACTTGGAAAATTTTTATCTGTTTCTGAATAGATTTCTAAAATAGTACTTGTTTCATTCAAGTACTTTTCAGTAAATTCATAGTTGACCAATTTTGCTGTATTCTTTTCGTTTTTTTCCAAGATTGATTTTGCCGAACTAATTAGCATTTTTTCTTTTTTGCTGGATGTTAAAAAATCTCCACCAAATAAAATCATCCCGATTATTGGAAAAATAGCCAAAAGAATTACATACATTTTCTTGTTCGATTTTCCATTATTATCATCGTTGTTTTTATTTTCGGCAATTCTGGTTAAGTTAAACATT
>NZ_RYDJ01000048.1:0-2046 GCF_003970355.1 Flavobacterium bomense
ATGTCATCATCTACATATTCGAAACCAGAATCTACCACATAAGCATAGGGATTAATTTCCATTTCAATCACTTCAAATTTCGAATCTTCATTTTTCTCCATAGCAGCCACCCATATTTGCTCTTTTTGATCAGCAAACATCATATAAAATCCTAACACATTGTAGAACAATGTTACGATTAAAAATAGTGACGCAATTTTTTTCATTGGCAGAAAAAAGAGTTAAAAAATGAGCTTATTTTGAAATTGAAAATAGACTTACTAGAGCATTATTGTTAGCAATAAGCAAATGTTGTTTGCCTTTTATTTGTATTTTTTTCATTTGTTTGGCATTTTCACCATTGTAAAAATTAATATCTTTATACGGCTTCAAATTTCCTTTTGAATCTCCAATTAGAATATAGCCGATATTACTATCGTAACGAATAGTCTCTACTTCGGATTCGTAAATTCCGCCAACTCCTATAACATCTTGAAAGCCATCTTTGTTTACATCTGCAAAAACGAACGACATTGTTGGTCCTATTTGTGCTGTGTTTGGTAATTCCTTGAAAGTAAACGAACCTTTGCCATTTTTAAGGGCATATCCTGACTTAAATTGATACACTTGTTTATGATAGGAAGCTTTCAATTCTTTTTCACCATAAATATCGGCTAAACTAGAGGTGGCAAAACTTTTGAACGTGGGCATTTTTTTACTGACAAATGAATTTTGTTGTGTAGAACATTCTTTACCTCTAACTGGAACAAGATTTGTTTTGTATAGCTTACTCAATACCATATCATAAGTAGAATTGTTGTCGAAATTATTTCCGTAAATGTGCAATGGTTTATCAACCGAAGGATGAAACTTATTGTTGCCTCCTAAATTCCCAAAGAAATAATCTAAATCTCCATCTTTATCAATGTCCACTTCAGAAACAGTATTCCACCAACCTTCGGTATTCTTGAATTGTGGTGTATTAATAGTTTTAAATTGTCCTTTAGTATTTTTTAATACGGTAATTGGCATCCATTCTCCAACTACAATTAAATCTTTGGCACCATCATTATCATAATCCGAAAAGATAAAATCATTTACTATTCCTATTTTCGAAAATTCTGGAGCAACTGTTGCTGTAACATCTTTAAAAATACCTTTGTCATTTCTCAAAAAATACGACT
Organism: Flavobacterium bomense; assembly: GCF_003970355.1. NCBI lineage: Bacteria > Pseudomonadati > Bacteroidota > Flavobacteriia > Flavobacteriales > Flavobacteriaceae > Flavobacterium > Flavobacterium bomense. Next base: position 1,164 of record NZ_RYDJ01000048.1, read on the forward strand.
GAGAAACAAGCGGGTATTTCCCTGGAATACAATGTCCACCTATTGCCAAATCTAAATCCCCATCATTGTCAAAATCAATCGCTTTTACTGCTTTTGTGTTGGAAAGCATTTTAGGAAGAGCACTTTTTATCAACTTCCCTTTTTTGTCGTTCAAATACAATCTGTCTTGCAATAACGGACTGTTTTCTGCCAATTCATAACCGCCACTGGTTACATATAAATCTAAATAACCATCGTTATTGGCATCAAAAAATAATGACCCATTATCTTCAAAGGATTTATCTTTTTCAAAATCAGCTTGTACTGAAACATCAAATTTACCGGAACGATTTTGCAAATAGAGTTTGCCAGATTGTCCTTGTGCTCCGCCAACATAAAAATCGTCTAATCCATCTTTATTAACATCCCCAACTGATAATGCTGGGCCTTGCTGTGATAATTTTTGTGGCAACAATACTTGTTTTGAAAAATCATTGAAGATATTTTCTTGATGCGTAAAATTTATTCCTAATTGCGTAGGATTAATTTTGGTGAAATTGTTATTGACTTTTACAACTGCTGGAACGGTTGTAAGGGCGTCTTTGATATCGAACTCGACCGTTTGATTGGCTTTTGTGTTTTCGACTGTTGAAACTAAACCGTTATCCCAAACTACTTCTATTTTTTTTTGTTCTTCTTCTTGACCCAAACCAAAATTTAAAACATTGGTTACACTTGACTGATACCCGCGATTGGTATATAATTCTTGATATTGTTTCGTCTTGTTGGTAAAGATTTTCACTTTAGACCCAATAGCATTTTTGTTTTTATCGCTACCAATTAATTTGATATTAATAAAATTTCCTGTTGAATTATTTTTATAAATAGATGCTATATCCGACAT
>NZ_RYDJ01000049.1:0-1996 GCF_003970355.1 Flavobacterium bomense
CGAAAAGAAAGTGCGGAGGTGATTGATGCTTATTATGCAACGTATCCAAAACTAAAATCTTATATGGCGAAGCAAGTAGATTTTGCGGGAGAAAAGGGTTATGTGCAAACGGTTTGAGGAAGACGACGTTATTTGAAAGATATTAATTCTGCCAATATGATGGTCAAAAGTGGCGCCGAACGAAATGCCGTAAACGCCCCAATTCAAGGTTCAGCCGCCGACATCATCAAAATTGCGATGATAAATATTCACAAGAAATTAGTTTCAGAAAACTGGAAATCGAAAATGTTGTTGCAAGTACACGATGAGTTGGTTTTTGATGTTCACAACTCAGAACTAGAAAAAATCCAACCGATGATTAAACACGAAATGGAAAATGCCTTTAAAATGGATGTTCCGTTGGATGTAGAAATTGGAATGGGGGAAAATTGGCTGGAAGCGCATTGAAAATAGTGGGCAGTTGACAGTTTTTAGTGTTCAGTTTGAGCAACTTTGTTATTCCGTAGCAATCTTAAAAAACTTATACATATAATGAGTATAACAGAAGAAGAAATAATTCAATTCTTAAAAGAAAAAACTTACGAAGAACTACTCACATCTGAAACTGATATTTTCATTTCGCTGATTTATTCTTTAGTAAGAAAATATTTTAGAAAAATTATTGACTATTTCAATCTCCAAACTAGATTATAAATACCCCTGGATTAATTAGAAATTACTAGTGTTTGAAAAAAATTCCAATAATCTACAACTCCTTTTAAGATTGAAATAAAAACAGGTAATTTGGACAATAATCTTTATATATTTGCCTAAACAAAATTAGATGAGTCTACTTTCGCTTTCTGAAAAATCAATAAAAACTATCAAATCGATTACCAATAGCACTTATTTGGATGTTATTGGTTTAACCATAGTTATCACAGCATCAATTATTTTAGAATATCATAAAACGGTTTTCAATTTCACCTTTCAGCATCAGAAATACGTTTTTTATTTGGGTTATATTTCCATCTTGAATACTGGTTTTTCGATGATGGGAAATCGATTGGTTACCAAGAAAAACAATATTGGGAATTTCATCACCACTTGCAATACTTTCTTGAGTGGTTCGATTGATTATTTACTTGGAAATGCCGGAGCAATTCTTACCTATCCTGTGTCGTTTATTGGAAATTATGTCGTTTTCAAAGCTTGGAAAAAAAGCAAAATTCTACGTTCAATAGATTTTATATTTTATAGAAATATAATTTTAGGTTTTTTCTTTTCTTTTGTCTTAAATTACATTGCCTTCAAATATTTATCTGAAAAACCCATTGATTGGAAGTTGTTTTTTGCTATAACTATTCCGGCAGGAATCACTTTTGGAGGAACATTCAACACCGCAAGAATGTACCCTGACAATTGGTTTCTGTGGCAATTTTACAATTTAACAAAAGCCATTCAGAACCTAATGTTGATGAATATTGCGAATGTTGCCAAATATACTTTCTATTTTTTTAATGCCATTCTAGGGTATATTACTTGGAGGGATGATAAGAAAAAAGGAAGTATTTAGTCTGTTTTCATCAAAACATTTTACACAAGAAAGCCAATTTCATTATTAAAATGAAATTGGCTTTCTTATTTGAAAATATTAAAATAGTAGCTATTCTAATTTATCGATTTTCAAATCTTCGAATTTGTCGTGTTTGATAATTTTAGCATTCACCATAAAATACACATACTCTGCAATATTAGAACAATGATCCGAAATACGTTCCAAATGTTTTAATGCAATAACCAAATTAGTTCCGGAAACGACCACTTTTGAATGGGCTTTCATTTCTTCAATAATGTGTTCAATAATAATATCACCTTTCGATTTGATGCTTTTTTTCAAAGTCAAAATTTCTGAAATCGTTTTCTCGTCTTGTGTCGATAAACACTCATTGGCTTTTGCGGTAATTAATTCAGCCTCTTGTGCCGTATCAGCTGTTTCAAATGTTGTAATTAAGTC
>NZ_RYDJ01000004.1:0-225100 GCF_003970355.1 Flavobacterium bomense
ATAGGGTGGTCAGTTTACTCCGGAACTGGTGGTCAATTTGCACTGGAATTGGGTGGTCAATTTGACCGGTTTTTCCAGATTAAAGATTAGAAAACACGATATTAAGCATTGAGTCCCTTACGTCTGAAACGGTGTTGTGGTTTGATTAAAGATTAGAAAACACGATATTTGCAAAAAACCAGTTGAAATGGTTTTTAATGTTGTGGTTTGATTAAAGATTAGAAAACACGATATTGCCTCATGTTGAGAATCGCGTAGTCCCACTGTTGTGGTTTGATTAAAGATTAGAAAACACGATATTAAATCGGAATAGAAGAACAAGGGATTTAGGGTTGTGGTTTGATTAAAGATTAGAAAACACGATATTGATAGCATTTGGCGTAGTTTTTGGGGTTCCGTTGTGGTTTGATTAAAGATTAGAAAACACGATATTGTAAACGAAAATTTAACGATAAACTACTTGTTGTGGTTTGATTAAAGATTAGAAAACACGATATTCCATCGAGAATCATTCCACCGTCCCGTTTCGTTGTGGTTTGATTAAAGATTAGAAAACACGATATTCAATTCTGGCTCGTTTGAATTAGTTAAAAAGTTGTGGTTTGATTAAAGATTAGAAAACACGATATTAACACGATATTCAATTCTGGCTCGTTTGAATTAGTTAAAAAGTTGTGGTTTGATTAAAGATTAGAAAACACGATATTGTAGTAAACGGCACGAAAAATAGTTTAACAGTTGTGGTTTGATTAAAGATTAGAAAACACGATATTCAATTCTGGCTCGTTTGAATTAGTTAAAAAGTTGTGGTTTGATTAAAGATTAGAAAACACGATATTCGTCAATGATTATTAATCCAACATCTTTAAGTTGTGGTTTGATTAAAGATTAGAAAACACGATATTAGTACTGCTTTTGTTGCTACAGCAGATGCGGTTGTGGTTTGATTAAAGATTAGAAAACACGATATTAATTCCGCACAGGATTGCAATCACCCATATGTTGTGGTTTGATTAAAGATTAGAAAACACGATATTGAAATTCATCGTAATTGATAGCATCATTCTGTTGTGGTTTGATTAAAGATTAGAAAACACGATATTTTTTGCTACTTCTTTTTTAAGAGCAGGTGGGTTGTGGTTTGATTAAAGATTAGAAAACACGATATTTCATTAGTAATAACTGAGCCCATTGGTTATGTTGTGGTTTGATTAAAGATTAGAAAACACGATATTTGTTTATTGTTCCTTTTGTTTACTTTTAGCGTTGTGGTTTGATTAAAGATTAGAAAACACGATATTAAACGTCTGCTTTAACCTATGATCGTTTGCGTTGTGGTTTGATTAAAGATTAGAAAACACGATATTCTCCAGATTTACGATTACCGAAGCCAGTACGTTGTGGTTTGATTAAAGATTAGAAAACACGATATTCTGTCGCGGGTTCGGTTCCCGCACAATCTCGTTGTGGTTTGATTAAAGATTAGAAAACACGATATTGATCGTATCCGAAGCCGTTATAGCTTTTACGTTGTGGTTTGATTAAAGATTAGAAAACACGATATTCAATCCAAAACTTGCAAGTTCCCATTGTTGTTGTGGTTTGATTAAAGATTAGAAAACACGATATTGCAGGAGCTTTTGATGCAAGCCGTTAAAGCGTTGTGGTTTGATTAAAGATTAGAAAACACGATATTAATCCGTATGCGGTTAGGAACTCAATAATAGTTGTGGTTTGATTAAAGATTAGAAAACACGATATTAAAATAAAACGCGATGAATGAACCAACTATGTTGTGGTTTGATTAAAGATTAGAAAACACGATATTATTTTTAAGTATTAAATCAGTGATATAGGGTTGTGGTTTGATTAAAGATTAGAAAACACGATATTTATTAAAACATTCTCAAACGCATCAGGGGTGTTGTGGTTTGATTAAAGATTAGAAAACACGATATTATTCTGACACCCTTAATAAGCGCCGTAATTGTTGTGGTTTGATTAAAGATTAGAAAACACGATATTCGGTTCAGTATCGGGGTATCGGTTCGTGCAGTTGTGGTTTGATTAAAGATTAGAAAACACGATATTGTTATTAGCTGTCGAGTTTGGATTTGTAGCGTTGTGGTTTGATTAAAGATTAGAAAACACGATATTGCGGAAAAGTTTAGACAAATCAGGGATGATGTTGTGGTTTGATTAAAGATTAGAAAACACGATATTCTGGAGGAATTTAATGATTTGATTGACTTGTTGTGGTTTGATTAAAGATTAGAAAACACGATATTGTTGACTGTTTTCAATACAATTCAAGGTTGGTTGTGGTTTGATTAAAGATTAGAAAACACGATATTATTTCCCTCTTTAGTGAGTGATAAACCCGCGTTGTGGTTTGATTAAAGATTAGAAAACACGATATTGAAAATCCAATTGATGAAAAATTGATCGCTGTTGTGGTTTGATTAAAGATTAGAAAACACGATATTGGATGGCTTTTGGTTGTCTCCACGCTAGGAGTTGTGGTTTGATTAAAGATTAGAAAACACGATATTAAAGCGGAACCTGAAAAGCTAATGAGTAGGGTTGTGGTTTGATTAAAGATTAGAAAACACGATATTAGGAGTTGGTGTGCTCAGGCAAACGTTATAGTTGTGGTTTGATTAAAGATTAGAAAACACGATATTCACATTAGTAGCTAAAGCGGCGGCAATAGCGTTGTGGTTTGATTAAAGATTAGAAAACACGATATTTTGCTATTGTTAAAAGTTGACGTTACCTCTGTTGTGGTTTGATTAAAGATTAGAAAACACGATATTTTTGCGGGGACAATTCTAAACTTTTCTGCGGTTGTGGTTTGATTAAAGATTAGAAAACACGATATTTTTACGAGAAGCTTTTAGCGGACTTGGCTCGTTGTGGTTTGATTAAAGATTAGAAAACACGATATTTCAAATCAATGGTTAGAAGTTACGGCTATGGTTGTGGTTTGATTAAAGATTAGAAAACACGATATTCAGGAAACGACAATGATGATTTGCCTTATTGTTGTGGTTTGATTAAAGATTAGAAAACACGATATTTGTTTATAAAATAGAAAACACCTCTTACAGGTTGTGGTTTGATTAAAGATTAGAAAACACGATATTAATACCGCCAGATCTATTTACCAATCAGCCGTTGTGGTTTGATTAAAGATTAGAAAACACGATATTCAAAAAACATTTCACCTGACTGCAATAGTTGTTGTGGTTTGATTAAAGATTAGAAAACACGATATTACATAATTCAAGACGTTAAAGATGTAGTTAGTTGTGGTTTGATTAAAGATTAGAAAACACGATATTTTCGTGGCAGCGTTTAAAGAGGTGAAGTTAGTTGTGGTTTGATTAAAGATTAGAAAACACGATATTGTATGAATCATTAAAACAAAAAGTAATTATGTTGTGGTTTGATTAAAGATTAGAAAACACGATATTAGTTGGCTTGTTACCTTCTAATTATCAAAGGAATATGGGTGAATGTCGTATAAAAAAATGCCTCTTTTTTGGATTGATATCCCAATATTGAGGCATTTTTTTATTTCTATCAATAAAAATTCGATAAATGGTAGTAGAATCATAGTAAGAGGCAAGATTCAATGATTAATTTTTAGTGCAATCTGCAGGGACAGGTCGCGACCTGTCCGTACGTTATCCAAATGCAATAGGTATTGGGGATTATCCGCAAAATAATTTATATTTCGTTACGATTTGTGTGCAAGATAGAAAATGTTGTTTTGGGAATGTGAATTGGGCAGGGACAGGTCGCGACCTGTCCGTACACTAATTATGAAAAAGAAAAAATAATGAAAAATAGAAAGCGAAATAGAATGCTGGGATATGATTATTCGCAAAATAATTTATATTTCGTTACGATTTGTGTGCAAGATAGAAAATGTTGTTTTGGGAATGTTAATACGGCAGGAACAGGTCGCGACCTGTCCGTACACGAGCCAATGAATCCGTATATGGAATGGAATGAATATGGTTCTATTGCACAAAAACAATGGAATTGGTTGGATAATCAGTATGCGTATGTTATTTTACATTCTTTTATAGTAATGCCGAATCATGTCCACGCAATTTTGGAAATTGATAGTAATTTGATTTCTGATTGTGAAATAAAAATAAAATCAGTATCGGAACTAATTGGTGCTTATAAAACGACCTCATCAAAACAAATTCATTTAGCCGGTTTGTCTGATTTTGCCTGGCAGCGTTCTTTTCATGATCATATAATTAGAAACGATGGGTCTTATGAAAGAATTTATAATTATATCGAAACAAATCCTGAGAGGTGGAATACAGATGCGCTTTTTGAAAAATAAAATTATTGTTTAAAACAATTCCAACTGTGTTGGGGCATTACTATTTTCCTGTTTGGCTTTTCCTAAATAGTTGATAATCATTCCAAATTGTTTGTCGGTAATACGTAAAACACTAACTTTTCCTAACGAAGGAACGAGTCGGTTAATGCGTTTTTCATGAACATCAGCACTTTCTCCACTCGCACAATGCCTAATATAAACTGAAAATTGCATCATGCTAAAGCCATCTTTTAAGAGATTTCCTCGAAACTGAGAGGCATTCCTTTTGTCTTTTTTAGTTTCTGTAGGCAAATCGAAAAACACGAACAGCCACATTATTCGGTATCCGTTAAGTTCCATAATTTAGGATATTTAATTTTTTTTCGGTGACCTGTAAAACAGTGCTGGAGCGAACTAGCCGTTTTTTGCAATCCTACCATTAAAGGGCTTTTTTCTTCTTTGAAATAAACAGTTTGTGTCAGCATTTGTAATAGTTCCGCTTTTATTGCGGTGTTTAGTTCTTGTTCTTGATACCGGTTCATAATATCAAAAACTTTTTCGTCAACAATGGGACGAAAAGGTTCCATAATATCATCAGCAAGTGCAAAAGCATTGTATTTACTTTTATGATGAATACCAAGTGTATTCAATAATCCGCTTCCGGAAAGTGCTCTAGCTGTAGCGGCTCTTAAAATAGCATACCCGTAGTTTAAAAAATTGTTGGGATAATCACCATAACGTTCTCTTTTTATGCCATTTTTTTCATGATTAGGTAACGGAAAATTTTTCCAATATTGTTGTGCAGCAACGCCTTCCATATTTGTGGTGTCACCGCTTAATACTTTGCTAGCCAGAAACTCAAACGTATTTTTATTTTCAGTTATTTTTGCTAACAATTCCCCTTGATTTTTAATTTTTTCAATAATAGTTTGTTGCCATAGTTGTTTTTTCAGAGGAATTGAAGCTTCGATTTGATTTTTGAATATTTCCTGCTGAATGTGATGGCTGTTGAGGTTGAGTAACATTCCATTGGGTAAGTGGTTGCTACCACAAATAATAATAGCAGTATTATTTTCTACAATTAAGTTCATAGCAGGAATACTCAGATAAATTTCAGCATGATCGAGTACCAGAAAACCAATGTCTTCTATTGGAATGGTACTTTCTCTTATTTCTGATTTTAGTATTAGCTGTTGGTTTTTTGTCGTGATTGAGGATTTATTTTCGATAAGAATTGTTCTTTTGATCATAATTTAAGTCGTTAAATTAATTGCAAATATTTGATTATCAATCAAATTAACATATTTAATAATCAGTTATTTTACGGGAAACCTCAATCTGCCTTTTAAATTGCTTGTATAAAAAAATCGTCTCGTTTTAAAACAGTAAAATGGCTGTTTTAAAACGAGACGACCGATAGAAATTTTAATTAATTAATTAATTTAAGCGAGAGCTAAAACAATAATCTTGATTACGCTCGATTTGACAAGAAATAAACTTCTTAGTTATTTATTCCAGATTTTCCACGCTTTCTCTGCTTGAAAAATAAGCATATCCAAACCATTTTTGATTTGTGCTCCTTGCTGTTTGGCTTTTTTTAGGAATTGTGTTTCTGCAGGATTGTAAATCAAGTCAAATGCAATGTGCTTTTCTGTGAAAAACTCATACGGGATCAATGGAAACGCATCCACATTTGGACTTGTTCCTACTGGAGTCGAGTTGATGATGATTTGGTAATTGTCGAATGTTGTTGCGTTGATTCGGTTATACTCAATCGCATTTTCTTTAGCTTCTCTCGATACAAAAGTATAAGGAATGTCCAGTTCATCCAAAGCAAAAGCGACTCCTTTAGAAGCTCCTCCTGTGCCTAAAATCAAGGCTTTTTTGTGGTGCGGTTGCAACAGGGGTTCTAATGATTTTTTGAAACCATAATAATCGGTATTATACCCTTTCAACGTTCCTTTTTTGGTGATTTTGATGGTATTTACAGCGCCAATTAATTCCGCTTTTTTAGATAATTTATCCAGAAACGGAATGACGGTCTCCTTGTATGGAATAGTTATACTTAACCCTTTTAAATTTAAAGTGTTTTTTAGTATCTCTGGAAGTGCTGTTATTTCTGGAATATCAAAATTTTCATAGGTGCAACCAGTAAAATTTTCATTGTTAAATTTATCGGTAAAATATCCTTTAGAAAAAGAATAACTAATATTGCGACCCAGTAACCCAAAACGTTTTCTAACTGTTTCTGTCATTATTTTTTTTTATGTTTTGCAATGTAGTTTTGCACCATTTTTTTGGCCCAAACTACTGGAAATAAATCTTCTAAAAGGATGTAATTATCAAAATTTAATCGTAGGGCATTGCTTAAATGGAATTTTGCTTTTGTATTATCTGTTAGCATAAAATACAATCCTGCTAAGCGGTATTCAACTTCATTTTCTTCCGGAAAATATTCTGAAGCTTGTAATAAGGTTTGAATGGCACTTTCGAATTCTCCTAAAAATTGTAGAATATCCACCCAGAATAACCAGGTGTCAAGTTCAGTATCGCCAAATTCAACTGCTTTCCTGTATCCAAATTCAGCTTCTTCAAAGAAGTTCATTTGCTTATTGATAGTCGCAAAGCGTTTCCAATACAAGCGATTTTGGTTGTCAATCGCTAATGCTTTATTGACATAAAATAATGCTTTTTGGTAATTTTTTTGACGTACATAAAAATCCGTGATGGCAATCCAACCTTTATCTAAGAGTGGATCTTCATGCACTGTTTGATTGAAATATTTTAAGGCTAAAGCTTTGTTCCCTAATCTTTCATAACATTTTCCCATTCGAAGTAACGCATACGAAGTTGCATCATCTAATTCAATAGTTCTGCTATAACTTTCTATGGCTTTCTCGTATTTTTTTAATCGTTCAAACGCTTTTGCTTTTTCCATGAAAGCACCAAGGAATTCATCATCAATTAAAGTAGCGTAATCAAAGGCACGAATCGCATTTTCATATTCTTTTACACCATAATGCAAACGGCCCAGTTGGTGCCAGGCAATTTCGCTGTATGGATTTTTGTCAATGTATTTATTTAAATAAGTAATCGCTTCTTGGTTTTGATCTAAAAATTCAAAACAATACACTACGTTATACAAAGCGGATTGGTCTTCCAGATCTTCTTCTAAACACTTGATGAAGCTTTCTTTTGCCAGTTCAAGATTGTCCATAAAAAGATATTCCATGCCTATTAAATTATAGACATCAGCATAATCATCTGTGTATTTTAACGCGGTTTGTAATAATTCAACCGCCTTTTCGTGTTGGTCTCTTTTGGAGCAGATATTGGCTTTTTGAATGTAAATTTCTTCATTGGTTGGTTCAATGGCATACAACTCGTTCAATAGCTTTTCGGCTAGTTCGAGTTTGTCGTCATAAACTAGCATTTCCACCTGAACTAATTTTAGTCCGGTAGATTTTGGGTGCTGTTCTAATGCCAGTTTGAGTGCTTTTTTTGCTAAAGCGGCCTTACCCATATCGAGGTAATGAAGAATAATTTCTTCAAATTCTTCGGAGTCAAAAAAGAGTACTTTGTTGGTTTTCAACATGGACTCAAATTTAGACAATGATAAGTTATAGTCTTCTTCTTCGTTGCTTAATTGCATACTGTGTGTTTTTAATTTGGCCTAAATAAATTTAGAGAATCGTGCGTGTACTGCGAGGGAAAGTTGGAATTGTTGTGAACAATTTAATTAACAAAAAAAGGGGTAGTTTAAACGTATGCCCTAGCCCTGATAAGAGTGGAAATCCTTTTGTTTTTTGCTGACAAAAAGTAAAAGATTAAAATGGATAGCAGGAATAGCTCCCAATTTTTTTAATTGTTTTGAATAGGTATTTCAATATGTATCCAATAGTACAACTTCTGCTATCAAAAATCGTTAATCATTTTTCTTCAATCATTATTCCATCCATTACTTCTAATATGATGCTGCAACCTTCTCGTATTTCTTCTTCAGAAATGGTTAGCGGAGGTGTAATTCTAATTGCGCAATCTTCAAATAATAACCAGAATAAAATGAGTCCTTTGTCTTGACATTTAAGAATCACTTCGTTTGTTATATCGGCACTTTGGGTCATTGCAGCCAGCATCAATCCTTTTCCTCTTATATCCTGTATCAAAGGATGTACCAAAAGTGATCTGAATAGCTTTTCTTTCTCCATCGCCTCATCCATGAGATTGGTCTCGGTAATTTCCTGCAAAGTAGCCAAGCAGGCTGACGCAATGACAGGGTGGCCTCCAAAAGTCGTGATATGACCCAGTTTTGGATTATCGCTCAACAAATCCATCATTGCTGATGAAGCCGTAAAAGCACCTACAGGCATGCCACCTCCCATTCCTTTTCCCATAACTACGATATCAGGAACAACATCATAATTTTGGAATCCAAAGAGTTTTCCGGTTCTCCCAAAGCCTGGTTGGATTTCATCGAGAATCATCATTGCGCCCACTTCTGTGCAACGCTCGCGTACTTTTTTGAGATAATCATCGTTTGGCTGAATAAATCCGGCACCACCTTGAATGGTTTCCAGAATAATTCCAGCCGTTTTAGTGGTTATTTTTTGTAAATCGGCTTCGTTGTTGAAGGTAATAAAATCAACATCAGGTATCAATGGACGAAAAATTTGTTTGCGTTCTTCAAATCCCATGACGCTCATAGCACCCATTGTATTGCCATGGTATGCGTTATGACACGAAATCAATTGGCTTCTTCCGGTAGTTCTTCTAGCTAGTTTTAAAGCACCTTCAATGGCTTCGGTTCCTGAATTGACCAAATAAGTTTTATCTAAAGGTGCGGGCAGGAGCGAGGCTAACAATTTGCAATACTGAACCGCCGGACTTTGTGAATATTCGCCATAGACCATAACATGAGAATATTTGTCTAACTGATCCTTTATGGCTTGATTGACTCTAGGATGTTGGTGTCCCAATGTGCATGCGGAAACTCCCGCCACAAAATCCAAGTATTTCTTAGCGTTCGTATCGTAAATATAAGAACCTATAGCATGTGAGACTTCCATGCCCAATGGATATGGTGAGGTTTGCGCTTGGTATTTTAAGAAATCTGGATTCACGGTTATTTGTTTAATCTTTTATTTGTTAAATTGATAGAACGGTGATTGAATACTACTCCCGAAGTGTCGGGACCGCTCACTGCTGACTTACTTCTTCTTATTCTTCTTCTTCTTATCGTAATTCAGAGTTTCTTTTCGGATTTTCATAGGAATATCCTCTTTGGCCTCTGCCGCTTTAGTTGCTTTATCTATTTTATCGTTGTCTTCATTTTCTTCGGCAGGAAAAATATCGTCCTTGGATTTTATTCGTTCCTCTCCTCGCCAAAGCAGTCCTCTTAGAATACGTGCATTTTCTGGCAACTCTTTCTCTGGATAAATATCGCCATCCACCTGCTGGAAAAACGTAATAGTTTCTATCGCATTTTCTTCTAAAATAAGATTGATTTTGCTGCTTACATTCTTATTGATACCAATGAGTTCCTGAGCTTCGTTGCGCATGTAATAAATGACTTCGGCATTCTTTATAATATCAACATCATGGAGTTTTCCGTCTTTAAATTTCCCATAGAGATTTTGACCCTTGACTTGATTATATCCAGTTCCGATCGTGTCTTTGGAGACTATAAATGTGTTGTTGAGTACTTTGAGCGAATCTAATTTTTGGGTATTGTTGTCTCCTATGAGATGCATGACATCTCCTGTGATTTGGTTTTCTGCGTTCCAAAGTATCGGATTTCCAATCATTTTGGTCAACGCTGTTTTAGAACTTGAATGAATCGAATCACATTTTCCGCTCATATCAGTTTTGAAAAACCGGACATTGTTAAACGCTCTGATAATTCGGTTTCCTTCTTTTCCAGTAACCATTAATTTTTTTCCATGGATGTAAACCGAGTCATTTTCGACAAAATTCACGGCAACAGCTCTTTTGGTTACGTACATAGAATCCAGTTTTTTATACACCTCAGCATAATGCCCTTTTATAATTCCGCGATTGATGGAATCCGTTATTTTTACGTTTCGCGTTGCCGATGCAAATTCCCGGTTTCGATCATAGTACAAACTGTCGCCTTTAATCACCCGATCATCGTATTTGATGTACGATTTATTCAGGAAATGAGCCAGATTTTTTTTGGTATCATAAAATCCTTTTTCGGTATATATATAATTGGCTTTACTGGTAATTGTGGATGGTCCAAAAAGATACGAATGCCCGGAATTACTGAAATAATCCAAGTGATTTGATTTAATTACATAGGTTGGATTAGTAATAGTAACAGCTGTAAGGAATTGGAATTTCTTTTGTTTCACATAATATCTTCCTGAATTGCTTTTTAGCGTATTGTCTTTATTGGTAATTGTTCCTGGCGTATCGTAAAATACTTCTTGAGTGTTTCGGTCAAAATTAATAATCTCTGTTACCAAAGTCGCATCAGGGGAACTCATTACGGCATCTCCGGAAGCATAGGCTTTTTTTACATTTCCATTGTATTCCGCATATTTACTGTTTAGGAATAAAGTGTCACCTTGCACCATTTGAACATTGCCAAAAGCCTTGATGTAGTTTTCTTTTTGAAAATAATACGCTTTATTACAAGTCATTATCACGCCATCATGATTGACACGTACGTTCCCAATCAGCAATAATGCATCCGGTATTTCTACCTGATTTACATCGGCAAAATCTGAGTTTTCTACAATAATTTTTTTTGGAGCTTGCGCCAAAACTAAATTAGCAGTGAACAGTATGAAACAATAACGAAGGAAAAACAACGATTTTTTCAATGGATTTAATTTTTGTCAAATTTATGAAAAAGGATACAATCCTAATCCATATTAGGATTTATTTATAATTAGTCAAAAGTGCATGATAAACGATGACTTTTCCTTTTTAAAGTTATCAACAAATGCGGCAACTCCTTCGTTGTAGTTTGTTCTAATGGAGAGATGATTATATAATTTCAAACAATATAGAGTTCTTTATATTTAAAAAATATTAAATTTAAAAATTGATATTCATTTTAGTATCAAAAGAATTAAAATCAGCATAAATAATTTTATATGATGAAAAAAACAACTATTGTTGCCGGTATAAGCGTAGTGCTTTTGGCGACAGCCTGTAAAACGAAAGAGTTAAAAATGAATACGGAACAAAAGGAGTCTGTTTCCCATAAAAAAGAAGTGGTGTATCAGGTTTTTACCCGATTATTTGGGAATAAAAATACGAACAACAAGCCTTGGGGAACCATTGAAGAAAATGGAGTAGGGAAGTTCAACGATTTTACAAATACGGCCTTAAAGGAAATAAAGGATTTGGGAGTTACTTATATTTGGTACACCGGAGTTCCGCATCATGCTGTGATTCGGGATTATTCCGCTATTGGAATTTCTAATGATGATCCGGAAGTGGTCAAAGGACGAGCCGGTTCTCCTTATGCCGTAAAAGATTACTACAATGTGAATCCAGATTTGGCTGTAAATCCTGAAAATCGTTTGCAGGAATTTGAAGCTTTAGTTGCGCGAACTCACCAAGCTGGATTAAAGGTGATTATCGATATTGTTCCCAATCACATTGCGCGAAAGTATGAAGGAAAAAGTAATCCGGTTGGTGTCAAAGATTTTGGTGCAGATGATGACACGACCGTTGAATACAAAAGAGACAATAATTTTTATTATATTCCAAATACACACTTTGAAATCCCTGACACAGACAAGCCATTAAATGGAGAAAAGAATCTGTTAATTGATGGAAAATTTGTAGAAAGTCCAGCAAAATGGACTGGTAATGGTTCTCGTATGGCAAAACCAGATCGAAATGACTGGTATGAAACCATCAAAGTAAATTACGGTATTCGTCCGGATGGTTCCAAAGATTTTCCGGAACTTCCTACTGGTTTTGATTCCAAATCCTATCAGGAACATTTCGATTTTTGGAAAGGAAAAGATGTTCCAAACTCTTGGGATAAATTCAAAGACATTGCCTTGTATTGGACGGCAAAAGGAGTCGATGGTTTTCGATTTGACATGGCCGAAATGGTGCCGTATGAATTTTGGAGTTATATGAATTCAGCCATTAAAGTAAATAATCCGAATGCTTTTTTATTAGCCGAAGTCTACAATCCTAAAGAATATAGAAATTATATTCATCTGGGTAAAATGGATTATTTGTATGATAAAGTAGAAACGTATGATAAATTGAAAGATATCATTCAAGGAAAAGCATTGCCTGATGGATTATCTGACATCCAAAACGGAATTTCAGATATTGAGCATCACCTGTTGCATTTTCTGGACAATCATGATGAACAACGTTTAGCAAGTCCGGAATTTGCGGGAACGCCACAAAAAGGGAAGCCTTTGATGGTGGTTTCTACAACCATAAGTACGTCGCCTACGATGGTTTATTTTGGACAGGAAGTAGGAGAGGCTGGAAATGAAAATGCTGGATTTGGTACCCATTCCAGAACGTCAATCTTTGATTATATAGGTGTTCCTAATCACCAACGCTGGATGAGCGGAGGAAAATTTGATGGTGGTCAGTTAACGCAGGATGAAAAGGACTTGCGAGATTTTTATAAAAAATTATTGAATTTCTCTTTGAATAGTACTGCTTTAATGGGGAAATACCAAGAAATACAAACGGTGAATCGCCATATGACTCAAGGATACGATTCTGGAATTTATGCATTCACACGCTGGTCTGATACGCAAAAATTAATCGTTATCACTAATTTTTCCTGGCTTACTACTAGCAATTTCGAGTTAAAAATCCCTTCAGATGTAATCCAAAAATGGAATTTGAAAGACGGAAATTATACACTTACGGATCAATTATACCATAAAAGTTCTGTTGAGCTGAAAGTATTCAATGGTGAAGGAAACGCGAAAATTACAATAGCACCTTCAGAATCGTTTATTTATCAATTGTAAAGGATTTTTAGCTAGCAAAAGGATAAAAAAAAGCTGATATAAATTTATATCAGCTTTTTTTTAGCTCAAACGAATACTATTTTTTTGTTACAGCATCATAATTTTCTTCTATTTTTTTCCAATTAATTACATTAAAAAAAGCATCAATATAATTTTTTCTTCGGTATTGGTAGTCTAAATAATAAGCGTGTTCCCATACATCTAAAGCTAATATTGGAGTTCCGGGAACAACTGCATTACGCATCAAGGGATTATCCTGATTAGGTGTGCTGGTTACTTGTAATTTTCCGGATTTATCTAGAATCAACCATGCCCAACCGGAGCCAAATTGTTTTGTCGCTTCAACTTTGAACGCTGTGGTAAAGTTTTCAAATGAACCAAAATCTCTGGTAATTGCTTCAGCCAATGCATTTGATGGTTGACCTCCTCCTTTTGGCGTCATGCATTTCCAATACAAAGAATGATTGTAAAAACCTCCTGCATTGTTGCGAAGTGTGGGGTCATTTGGATCTAATTTACTTAATACTTCCTCAATTGTCAGATTTTCAAGTGGAGTTCCTAAAATAGCCTTGTTCAAATTGTTAGTATAAGTCAAATAATGTTTGGAATAATGGATTTCTAAAGTAGTAGCTGATATGTTTGGAGCTAATGCATTGTACCCGTAAGGAAGTTTTTCCAGTTGAAAAGAACCTTCATTAGCCTTTACGTCCTCCGGAATTCCGGTTAATACTTTCTCTTCGGTCGTAGGTAAGGGAACTTCAACGACTTCGGTAAATTTTTTTTTATTACAAGAAATTATGCCAATCAGTAGCAGTATAACTGGAATTAAAAAATATAATTTTTTCATAATAATACTATTTTTTTAACAAAGAATAAATAGTTTCTATGTATTGTTTTTTGGCCTCATCTGAGGTAAGGTGGCTGATTTGCATCCATGCATTGGTTTTAAAAGCACCTCTCAAATGGTAAGTAGAAGTTTGTTTTAGATCTAAAGTTCCAAAAGTAGCTTGTTTGTAAAAGGCATAAAGTCGCAATTGAACATCTTGCGGTAAAGATGCCTGTGTCATCGATGAAGCTATTTTTACAGCTTCCAGAAATTGTAGCTCTAATTCTTTTTCATTCATTATCTTTTGGTAGCAATAATAGTTTTACCTCCAATTGCCTTTTGATTCAATTCAACATTAACTTCTGTTCCTAATGGTAAAAAGAGATCTACTCGTGAGCCAAATTTGATAAAACCGGCATCAGTTCCCTGAATAACCTGCATTCCTTCTTCAGCGTAATTTACGATTCTTCGGGCTAAGGCTCCGGCAATTTGACGGTATAGTACTT
This sequence comes from Flavobacterium bomense, assembly GCF_003970355.1. Lineage (NCBI taxonomy): Bacteria > Pseudomonadati > Bacteroidota > Flavobacteriia > Flavobacteriales > Flavobacteriaceae > Flavobacterium > Flavobacterium bomense. The sequence goes on from NZ_RYDJ01000004.1 coordinate 14,668, forward strand.
CACCAAAGGTTTTATTTTCGATGACAATTGTAGTTCTTTCGTTTTCCTCGCTTGCTTTTGGGTGCCATGCTACTAAAAATTTCCCAGGATGGTATTTGCTGAATTTTACAATTCCGCTCAATCCATAACGGGTGACATGCACATTAATGGGCGACATGAAGATGGATATTTGTAAACGTTTGTCTTTAAAATATTCGCTTTCATACACTTCTTCAATAACCACAACTTTACCGTCTACTGGCGCAAGAATTTGGTTTTCAGTGATGATTACGGTTCTTTTTGGATTTCTGAAAAATTGCAGTATGATGATCAAAAGCAACAGCGCTGCTATTTGTATGGCCATTTTGAGCCAGATGGTGTCTATGAAATTATCAGACAATAAGAGCACAACGGCAGTAAAAATAGTGCCTAATAAAATAGATTGGGTTCCTTCTTTATGAAACATAGTTTAAAATTTGATAAAATAAAAATATAATTGGTGCTACAAATATAACACTATCTAGTCGATCTAGGATGCCTCCGTGACCAGGCATTATTTTTCCGCTGTCTTTGACATCGGCAATTCGTTTGAATTTAGATTCAATTAAGTCTCCTATAGTACCTGCAATTCCAACAATAACAGCTATTGAAGTCCAGATTAGTATGGATCGTTCACTAAATTCAGGGTTGGCTTTTATGTAGTACTTTGAGATCAAATAACCGGCTAAAATAGCAAAAATGATTCCGCCTAAGAACCCTTCAATTGTTTTTTTGGGCGATATTTTTTCAAATAATTTGGTTCGGCCTATTGATTTCCCAATAATATAAGCAAAGGTATCATTAGTCCATATTAAGATGAATAATCCAATTATAATTTTGGGATTATAGTCATTTATTCCAAATGAAATTTTAGTAATAAATACAAAAGGTAATATGATGTAACCTAGTAAATACAAGTATTTTGATGAAGTGCTTATTTTTTGAATGTTATCATAAAATAAGAAAAGGATACATTTTATAGATACAACTAACGCTATAACCAATAAAACAACATCTAGTTGCTGTATGTTTATTGAAATTTCTAAATTAGAATTAAATAGCTGATTGAGGGTATCCGTAGTGATTTTATTATAATGGCTTACTAAAGTAACAGCTGTATACAAGGTTGCACCAAAAAGAACCGGTAAAATTTTATGTATTTGAATTAAATTACAAAATTCATAAATGGCAATAAGTAGAAAAATACCAAAAAGAATAAAAAAGCTTTCAGTAGAGTATAAAATAGAAGCAAGTAATAATAGGATATAAACAGCTCCCGATATACCTCGTTTTAGAGTTTCATTCATCTTACAGATCTTCTAAAAGCAATAAATAAAGATTTTTTGCAGAACTTCCGTATTGCGTGAAGTCTTCTTCTTTGGCTTTTTCGAAATATTTTATAGTAGTAATATTAGTAGGGTAGTCCCTTTCATATTTCTTTTTTATAGCGCTAAGTCCATCGCTTTTGGCTTCAAGAATTTGACTTGTATTTGCTAAAATTATAATGTTTGTGGGTAATTCGTTTGGTTTGTCTTGCTTAATTTGTTTTGAAGAAAACAATATAGATCCTTCTTCAGAAATTAAATTTTCACAACTGGCCAGTAAAAATGAAGGATTTTTTGGTTTAGAGAAACTTAATTTATTATCCTCAAGCATACTGAAAAGTTCTGGTTCATAGCATAAAACTTCACTTTCGAACCAGTCATTCTCTTCAAGAATATTTTCAAAGTGTTCTTTTACTTCCTCTGGATTTTCACAGTATAAAAACTTACCTCCATTTTTTTTAAAATTACTGATAAATTTTTCATCTATAGAGATCGTGCTATCAGCATTGGTTTTACTAAATTCACTTTCTTTATCTTCCTCAGAAGCCGGATTAATTGAACCAAAAATTTTTCTAAAAAGACTCATATCGCTGTCAACTACTTTAATTTATTACTTGAAAACGTTCAAAGATAAAAAAATCTTAATTCAAAAGTAGTTTTTGAATTAAGATTTTAAAAATAATTAAATATTTAGATGTTTCTAAGACACTACTTCTTCAAGATTTTTATCAAATGTTCTTTTTCCGAATATAGCTTCTAAATCATCTTTAAAAATAACTTCTTTTTCGATCAAAATATTTGCGAGCTGATTCAGTTTGTCTTTGTTATCCTCTAAAATCTGAATGGCTCTTTGGTATTGGCCTTCAATTAGTAATGATATTTCTTCATCAATAACTTTAGCCGTTTCTTCAGAATACGGTTTAGATAAATTATATTCGCTTTGTCCAGTTGAATCATAATAGGTAACATTTCCTATTTTTTCATTCAAACCATAAACCGTTACCATTGCACGAGCTTGTTTGGTTACTTTTTCTAAATCACTTAGCGCTCCTGTCGAAATTCTATTGAAAGTTACTTTTTCAGCAGCTCTTCCACCCATAGTAGCGCACATTTCGTCAAGCATTTGGTCAGGACGTACAATTAAGCGTTCTTCCGGCAAATACCAAGCGGCACCTAAGCTTTGTCCTCTAGGAACAATTGTTACTTTTATTAGTGGTGCTGCGTGCTCAAGCATCCAACTAACTGTAGCGTGACCTGCTTCATGAATAGCGATTGCTCTTTTTTCATCAGGTGTTACAATTTTATTTTTCTTTTCCAGACCTCCTACAATTCGATCAACTGCATCAAGGAAATCTTGTTTGTCAACTGCTGTTTTGTTATGTCTTGCTGCAATCAAAGCGGCTTCATTGCACACATTAGCAATGTCTGCGCCTGAAAATCCTGGTGTTTGTTTGGCTAAGAAGTCAGTGTCTAGTCCTTCCACTTTTTTCAATGGCTGTAGGTGTACTTTGAATATTTCTGCACGTTCACGAATATCGGGTAAGTCAACAAAAATTTGTCTGTCAAAACGTCCGGCACGCATTAAAGCTTTATCCAGTACATCTGCTCTGTTTGTAGCGGCTAGAACTATTACATTTGAATTTGTTCCAAAACCATCCATCTCTGTCAGTAATTGGTTTAATGTATTTTCACGTTCGTCATTTCCTCCGGACATGTTGCTTTTTCCTCTGGCTCTACCTACGGCATCAATTTCATCAATGAAAATGATTGCAGGAGATTTTTCTTTGGCTTGTTTGAACAAATCACGCACACGTGATGCGCCCACACCTACAAACATTTCTACAAAATCAGAACCGGATAAAGAGAAGAACGGTACTTGAGCTTCACCAGCTACGGCTTTAGCCAATAATGTTTTACCGGTGCCTGGAGGTCCTACGAGTAAAGCTCCTTTTGGTATTTTTCCTCCCAGGTTGGTGTATTTTTCAGGATTTTTCAAAAATTCAACAATTTCTTGAATCTCTTCTTTCGCTCCTTCTAAACCAGCAACATCTTTGAAAGTAGTTTTAATATCTGTTTTTTCGTCAAATAGTTTTGCTTTGGATTTTCCAATATTAAAAATTTGGCCACCACCACCACCGGCTCCACCAGACATTTTTCTCATGATAAAGATCCAAACGGCTATAATAATTATAATTGGCAATAAACTGATTAGGATATCTGACCAATTACTTTTTGCCAAGAAATTAAAATCGTTTAATTTACCTTTGGCAACTGCTTCTTCCAGCTTTTTTTGAAATATTTGATCATTACCAATGTTAAAAACGTAATGTGGTCCTTTATTAGGTCTGTCAAAAACATCTTTCGAAACTTTTTTGTGTGCTGCATCTTTCATTGCTGCCGCATTCAGAAAAACTTCAGCTTCGGTTTTGTTGTTTACAACAACTTTATCGATCTGACCTTTCTCTAAGTAGTCGTTAAACTTAGACGAGGTTAATTGTCCGGGTTCATTAAGACTGGAGCCATTAGTTATAAAACTTATAAATAAGAAAATTAATAATATTGCAGCGTAAATTAGCCAAGGGCTTACTTTAAACTTATTCGGATTTGGATTATTTTCTTTAGCCATTACTACGGATTATGTGTCTTTAGTATTTGTTTTCTATAGTTGTTATTTTAGCATCGCCCCATAAACTTTCGATGTTGTAGTACTCTCTAATATGTTTTTGAAATACATGAACCACTATATTCACATAATCCATTAATACCCATTCTGCATTATCAGTTCCCTCAACATGCCAAGGCTTGTCTTTTAATTCTTTTGAAACTGTTTTTTGGATAGAGTTGACTATTGCATTTACCTGCGTGTTTGAATTTCCATTACAGATTACAAAATAGTCGCAAACTGCAGTGTCTATTTCTCTTAAATCAAGGATAGTGATATCATTCCCTTTTACTTCTTCTATCCCTTTAATGATGTTCGCTAATAGAACGTCATTATTTATAGTCTTTTTCGCCATGAATTATTTTTAATATAAGTTTGTAAAGTTACCATTTTTTGTGATTATTTTTGAACCTTAACACAATATTAAATTATGTTTCACAAAAAAACGTATAGTAAGGTAATCAAACTCGATGCCATAGATTCTACAAACGAATTCCTTAAAGGGTTATCGAACAAACAAGAGCTCGAAAACTTTACTGTTGTTACCGCTGAGAGTCAAACAAAAGGAAAAGGACAAATGGGAGCTGTTTGGGTTTCTGAACCAAGTAAAAACTTAATAATGAGTATTTTGGTTAAGGATTTTTTAGCAGATATTTGTCAGATTTTCAGCTTAAATATTTTGGTTTCACTTGCTGTAATTGAGGTTTTAGAATCGCTTAGGATTCCTGATCTTAGTATCAAATGGCCTAACGACATTATGTCATACAATAAAAAAATAGGTGGCATTTTGATAGAGAATAGCATCAAAAGCGACGGAACAATTGTTTCTATTGTAGGTTTGGGACTCAATGTAAATCAAACTAATTTCGAAAATTTAGCAAAAGCTTCTTCTTTGGCCGTGATTTGTGCAACTGAATTTGATAAAGAAGCACTTCTTTCTACTATTGTTACATCCTTAGAAAAAAATAGAGCATTATGGAATCAGCAATCCAGTACTTCTTGGAACAAATACACAAACACATTATACAAAAAAGGTATTCCTATGGCCTTTTCAGCTCATAATAACGGTAACTTTATGGGAATTATTCAGGGCGTTTCGGTATCTGGGAAACTTCTGGTTCTTCTGGAAGATGATCGTGTCGTTGAATTTGACATCAAAGAAATTCAAATGTTGTATTAAATGTGAAAATTCATAAAATAAAATTTACTCCTAAATAGGGTTTGCTGAAAAACTCAGAGACCCGTTTATTCTAGATTTTCATAAAAGATATAGTTATGATTTTCGTTTAAATCACACCTGTTTTGGTTTTGGTCAATTTCTAGTATTACCCTTTTTGATAAACTCTCGAATATCATAACTATCAGACTGGGGTATCACTCCTGCTAATTTGACTAGGTTGAGCACTAAAAATATGCTGTTAATCCATTAAATGACTTCCTCTATTGGGATTTTCATCATTGCTTGCTGAATCCGAATCGTCTTTGGGTTCATTCTTTTTCTGTTCCTGTTTAGTTTTTATAGCAATAATTTTCTCCGTGATTGGATTGATAACATCCAAATTTAAATGCTTTCGGAATGTTACAAATAAAGAAGCATCAAATGGAGGCACTTAGTTTCTCAAATATTGCTATATCTAATTGAAGTGTAAATTAATGTGTGTTTCTCAGCAGACCCTAAAGATTCATACTTTTTCACTTATGATACAACTGCGGAGTGATAACTTCTAATTCTTTGATCTGGATGTTGTCTCTCACAACTCAACTAAAAGATTTCTCATAAAAAAAGCTCGGTTATAAATTTTACGTACTTGTTACATAAGTTAAGATAAAGGTTCTAATGTTATCCAATTGTATGAATAAAGTTAGCAAATCCACAATTAAACTTTAATTAAAATATTTTTTTGTTTTTATCTGTTGAGATAGAAACAAAATTACAATCAAAAAATAAAACACAAGACACTTTAAAGCTATATAGATGAATATTTTAAGACCTTAATAAATTTTAACACACACTACCGAAAGACTCATAAATCAATTATTTAACAGTATATTTTTTTGTTAATAAATGAATATATTTTGTTAAAAGTATCATAACATACGCCATACATCTTACGAGTAAGTTTGCCCTCAAAAATCAAACTTCACAAAAAATGAAAATCTTAGGAAAAAAATTATTGTTTTTTTTATTTGTTTTTTCTGTTCACTTAATTAATGGACAAACAAAAACAATTACTGGAAAAATAACCGATCAGTCGGGGCTTCCATTACCAGGAGCTATTATTATGGTTAAAGAGACCAAATTGAGCTCAATATCAGATTTAGATGGAAACTATTCCATTAAAACTGAAAATGGAAAAACTTTAGTATTCTCTTTTATGGGTTTTAAAACTAAAGAAATTTTAACTTCTGAAACGTCTAAAATAGATGTGGTATTGGATGATAATTCATTGGCTTTGGGAGAAGTCGTAGTAACTGCTTTAGGTATCAGAAGAGAAAAACGAGCTCTTGGATATGCTTCTCAAGAATTAAAATCAGATGATATCAATAAAGTCAACTCCACTAATTTTGTTTCCAATTTATCAGGAAAAGTTGCCGGTGTTCAAATAACAGGTTCCGGAAATGGGATTACAAGCTCTTCCCGAGTGGTGATTCGCGGCGATAAATCGTTAAATATCAATAATAACAGTCCATTATTTGTTGTTGACGGAATACCGATAAATAACAATACGTATGGAGTTGGTGGCAGTTCAACCAATCAACGTGATTTACCAACGGATTATGGTAATGGGGCATCAGAAATAAACCAAGAAGATGTAGAAAGCGTGAATGTATTAAAAGGTGCAGCGGCATCTGCCTTGTATGGATCAAGAGCAGCAAATGGAGTTATTGTCATTACTACTAAATCAGGTAAAAAAAATAAAGGTCTTGGTGTTTCCATCTCTTCCTCTTTCATGACAAGTGAAGCGCTAAGATTACCTGAAATTCAGGAGATTTACGGTGCAGGATCAAAATTAACCTATGATCCAGGAGCAGATACTAATTTAGGTCCTAGATTAGATTCCGGATTGTCTATTTTACAAAACGGAAGTCCAGGTTATTCTGTTGGTCAAGGAGTAGCACTTCCTTTCCAATTCAGATATGATTTAAATGACTTTTTCAGAAAAGGAAATTCAATTTCTAACTCAGTATCCATAACTGGTTCAGATGAGAAAACTAATTTTCGTTTGAGTTACGGAAAAACTACAAGTGAGGATATTGTCCCAAATTCAAATTTAAAAAGAGACAATATTAGTTTGAACTTAAACCATAAAATTTCAGATAAATGGAAAGTAATAACGATAGCTACTTATACAAAAAGCCGTAGTGACAATACTCCTGTAACTGGATATGGAAGTCAAGGGCTTATGTATAATTTATTATGGAATCATACCAATGTTGATTTAGACTGGCTTAAGGATTATTGGATTGTTAAAGACGTCAAACAAAACAGGATGTTCAGCTGGGGAGACAATCCTTTTAAAATTGCTTATGAAAACATTAATGCCTTTAAAAAAGACCGTCTATTTGGTAATATCGCTTCAACGTATGATTTCAATGAAACCCTTTCTTTAATGGTTCGAATGGGAATGGACAATTCCAATGATTTCCGCTGGTCACGAAGACCTATTGGATCTTCCAGATATTCACAAGGAATGTACCGTGAACAAAGTATCACTTTTACGGAGTACAATTCAGACGCTTTACTTACTTACGATCGTACTTTTGGAGATTTTTCAACAAAGTTTTCTGTAGGTGCAAACCGAATGAATCAATACACATCTGAAGGTAAAATTGAAGGACAAGGAATCAGTATTCCCGGAATTTACAATTTACAAAATATTAATGTAATGCCTATACAATCCAGAAATATCTATAAGAAACGTATAAATAGTACGTATGGAATGGCAAATATTGGCTATAAAAACTATCTTTATTTAGATCTAACCGCCAGAAACGACTGGTCTTCTACACTTCCGGCAAATAACAATTCTTATTTCTATCCTTCAGCATCTTTAAGTTTTATACCTACATCATTGTTTGAAATGAATAAAAACATTGATTTTTTAAAATTTAGAGCAAATGCCGCATCTGTAGGAAATGATACTGATCCGTATCGTCTAGTAAAAACGTATGAAAATGGAGCTTTAGCAGGTACATTAACAAATCCAAGAACTATTTTAAATAGTAATTTGAAACCTGAAATTGCAACATCCTATGAAGTAGGGGTCGAAGCTCAGTTTTTCAACAGAAGAATAACACTAGATGCTAGTTATTACATTACAAACTCCAAAAATCAAATTGTAGGTTTAGATGTTTCACAAGCAACCGGATCTACATCAAACGTAATCAATGCAGGAAAAATTCAGAATAAAGGAATTGAAATAGGCTTAGGGTTTACACCTGTTAGAAGTGAAAATCTAGAATGGTCAATTAATGCTAACTTTAGCCAAAACAGAGGAGTTGTAAAAGAATTAACAGAAGGAATTAGCAGTTATATAATTGCACAAGGTCCTAACGGTGGAACTGTAGAAGCTCGTGTAGGGGAAAGAATGGGAGACATGTATGGTAGAGGTTATCTTAGAAGTCCTGATGGTCAAGTTGTTTTTGATAATACTGGCTCTCCAATTTTAGACACTCAAATTAAAAAAATCGGAAACTACAATCCAGACTGGATGCTGGGTCTTTCTACTAATTTAAGGTTTAAAAATGTCACTCTTAATGCTTTATTTGATGTAAGACACGGCGGTAAAATTTATTCAATGACAAATGCGATAGGAATGGAAAGTGGCATATTAGACGTTTCATTACCAGGCAGAGAAACTGGAATTGTTGGTGATGGTGTGGTACAAAATTCAGATGGTTCGTACAGTCCAAATACAACAGTCATTAGTGCCGAAAACTGGTATTATTCAAATGCTTTTCGTCGTGATAATATTGAAGCAAATTCATTTGATGCTTCTTATGTAAAATTGAGAGAAATAAGCTTGAACTATAGATTTCCACAAAAGTTAATTAAAGCTGCAAATATGCAAAATATAAGCATTGGCTTAGTAGGAAACAACCTGGCTCTTTGGACAAAAGTGCCTAATATCGATCCGGAAACTCAATCTATAAGCGGAGGAACATTATTACCAGGATTTGAAGTTATGCAACTTCCATCTTCAAGAAGCTATGGTGTAAAACTAAATGTTTCATTCTAAAAAAAAACAATCATGAAAAAATTTCTAATATTCGTTCTATTATTAAGTGTTTCAATTTCTTGTACTGATCAATTCGAAGAAATTAACACCAACAAAAACCAGCCAACAGCAGCCCAACCTAAAACATTATTACCAAATGTCATTTTTAATTTAGCAAATGAAAATGTATCGAATGCTTTTGACTTTGGAGATATTGTGGCTCAATATGGCGGGAACTATGAATACAATGAGCTAGACATATATAATTGGGGAGCTAGCAGCCGTTTCTGGAATATGTATAAATGGCTTAACGACATCAATGATATTAAAAAACAAGCCATTGTATTGAACAATAAAAATTATGAGGCCGTATCTTTAATATTAGAATCCTATGTAATAAGTGTAATTACGGATACGTATGGCAATGTCCCTTATTCGGAATCATCAAAAGGAGAAGACGGAATTTTGAAACCAGTGTATGATTCTCAAGAACAGATTTATACAAAAATATTTGAAAATTTAACTACTGCTAATTCCATAATCGAAACGAGCAAATCAATAGAAGGTGATTTATTGTTTAACGGATCCATGTTGAAATGGAAAAAATTCTGCAATTCACTTCATGTACGATTGTTAATGCGTGTTTCTAATAAGACAGTTGTAAATACGAAACTAAGTGAAATCATTTCGAACCCGGCAACCTATCCCTTATTTGCGTCAAACTTAGACAATGCAAATTACAAGTACACTGGTGTTTTTCCAAATATATCTCCTATGACTGATGGAATAAACCGATTGTATGGTTATAATATCGTTATGCCTTCAACCCATATCGTAAATACATTAATCACGAACAATGATCCGCGTCTGAATGAATGGATCGATCCAATTGCTGGAACCAATAATTATAAAGGGGTTCAGCCAGGTCTTGCTTTAGATCAAATTGGGGAACCAACAAAATACTCCCGTAGAGCCGAAGATTATTTTTATACAAAAACTAAAATAACTTCAATATTCATGACTTATAGTGAGTTAAATTTCTTGTTAGCCGAAGCCCGTCAACGAAATATAATTACTACCGGAACTGCCCAGGTGTATTACAACACTGCTGTAGAAGCATCATTTAATCAATGGAGTGTGACTATGCCTGCTAATTATTTAGTCACAACGGCACCTTATAGCGCCACCAATGATGTGTTGTATACACAGAAATGGCTGGCTTTATACCACACTGGTGTAGAAGCTTGGATAGATTGGAAAAGAACTGGAAAACCAAGCTTTATTCAAGCTGGTCCTGGAGCTAAAAATGGGGGTAAAATACCTAGAAGAATAATGTATCCAAGTATAGAGCAATCCGTAAATGCCGAAAATAATAGTGCTGCAGTGAAAGCAATCGGAGGAGACAACATTAACAATAAAATTTGGTGGGATAACTTTTAAGGTTTTATGACAGAACCAATTTTAATAAAAAAAACGATGACAAATTTCAATAGATTATTAATAATACTGCAATTATTTATATTAACAAACAGTATTTTTTGCAACGCTCAAAAAAATGAGAATCAAGGGACTTCACTCGATGAAAGTTTCAAAATCGCATTTGGATCTTGTGCCCATCAGTACAAAGATCAGCCTATGCTTTTGAACGCCGTGAAGCTAAATCCTGATTTATTTATTTATCTTGGGGATAATATTTATGGAGACACTCGAGACATGAATTTATTAAAAAATAAATATGAAAAATTAGCATCCAAAGTTGAATTTCAAGAATTAAAAAAAAGAACTAAAATTTTATCGGTTTGGGACGATCATGATTTTGGAGAAAACGATAAAGGAAGGCACTACCCTTTTAAAAAAGAGTCTAAAGAAATTTTTATGAACTTTTGGGAAGTTCCTCAAAACTCTGAAAGAAGAAACCATGAAGGTATTTATGGTTCCGAATATGTAAAACTAGGTGATAAAACACTTCAGATAATAATGCTGGACACAAGAACTTTTAGAGATAATTTATTAAAAAATGAGCCTAAAAATTCAGTTTATAAAAATGACTATATTCCATATAGTAAAAAAGACAGTACGATTCTTGGAGACAAGCAATGGAAATGGCTAGAAAATGAATTGTCGAAAAAAGCAAATATCCGAATCATTGCCTCAAGTTTGCAATTTGGACATGAGTACAACGGGTATGAATCTTGGACAAATATGCCTCATGAACAAACAAAATTCGTTGATTTAATAGACAAAACCAAAGCCAACGGAGTTGTATTCATTTCGGGAGATGTTCACTGGGGTGAGATTTCAAAAATGAATACAAAAAACACGTATCCATTGTATGATGTTACCTCAAGCGGGATAACCCAAACATGGACTAGTACTGAATCAAATAAAAACAGAATTGGCGGTGTTATTATCCAAAATAACATTGGCTTAATAGAAATTTTCTACAAAAATAAAGTGCCATTGATAAAGCTAAACCTATTTGACAAAAATGGTATTGTGAGTAATCATAATTTTTTTCTATCAGAAATTTCATTCAATTAACGGGAATTATCTCTTTATGAGTAATTGATCAAAACATATTTAGATTATTATAATAAAAGTAATTTATCTCAAAATTACAATAGCTAATGACAAAGCGTTTAAAAAACCTAATCATTAGCTATTTTTTTTGGTAACTATTCAGCCTATTCTAAAAAAAAAATAGTTATTAACAATTTTAACTTTCTGTTTTTAGAAAAACAACTTTATTTTAAACAATTGTTTTTTAGTACATAACAAAAACATTTATTATAGAACAATCTGATTAGCTTTTTGTCATGTACTTAAAATATTATTATATTGTTACTACTTAAACAGTTTTTACAATTTATTCATATTGGCTGCTAAAGTTTCTATAAATTTTCCAATTGGTCCTTTTATCATCATGGCCATCATAGGGTTAAATTCTCCTTCAAAATCAAGTTTTACAGCACTGGATTGCTCTGTTATAGCCTCAATATTTGCTATAAGAGTAAATGGAAGTTTGTCACTTGCAGCTCCCAAAACAATTTTTACAGGCGCTACTTTTTCTTTCATTTTAAGTTTGATTTCGGGCATGCCTTTTAATCCAAAAATAAATGCATCATCACCAATAACCTCAAATTTAGCAATGTTTTCAGGCATTAGTTTTTCAAAATTTTTTACATCGCTTAATAAACCAAATAATTCTTGAGCGGATTTGGGTACAGTAACTTTTGGACTTTCTAAGTTCATGTTTTGTAGGATTTTGTTTTTATTTTTTTAAACTTAAATGTTCCAGGTAGACGGATTTACATTCCATTCTCTTAAAGTTTGTTCTTCTTCTTCAGTAATGTATCTTTTGGCTACAGCCAAATTTAATAAATTTTGATAATTGCTTAAAGTGTATAAATCCACATGTGCGCTCTTGAAATTAGTTTCAGCTACATCAAAACCATACGTAAATATCGCGGCCATGCCCTTGACATTGGCTCCTGCTTCGCGCAACGCTTCCACAGCAAGTAAACTACTGTTTCCGGTACTGATCAAATCTTCCACCACTATTACATTTTGCCCTTTTTGTAAAAAACCTTCGACTTGATTTAGTCTCCCGTGTTTTTTAGGTTCCGGACGCACATATACAAACGGGACTCCTAAACTTTCAGCAACCAGCATACCAATTCCTATTGCTCCAGTGGCTACACCGGCAATAACATCTGGTTTACCAAATTGTTTCTGAATATTCTTAGAAAATTCATCCCGGACATAATTTCGTACCGCTGGAAATGAGAGTATTAATCGGTTGTCACAATAAATAGGCGATTTCCATCCAGAAGCCCATGTAAAAGGATTTCTTGGATTCAATTTAATTGCATTTATTTGCAAAAGAAATTCGGCTGTTTTTTCGGCTGTATCTTTATTAAAAATCATAGTACAAATGTATAAAGTTTTTGTTAACGACAAACCACTTTTTTTAACAAATCATATCTCCAAGGAGACCGATTTTCAATTATTTTTGCTAGAAAGCATTGATATAGAGCAACTTATAGTAAAAATCTTTCAAAATAAAATTAATAAAGCCTATTTATACCATCCGGATGAAAGCTTGATTATGAAGACTTTGAAAGCAAAAATCCCGGTTACTAAAGCAGGAGGTGGCTTGGTGTACAATAAAAAAGGAGAAGTCTTATTCATTTTTAGAAACGGAAAATGGGATTTACCCAAAGGAGGAATCGAAAAAGGAGAGGAAATTGGGGATACTGCTATGCGAGAAGTAGAGGAGGAAACCGGAGTAAATGGCTTGACAATTTCCCATAAACTTCAAAAAACGTATCATGTTTTTAGACGTAACGGCAAGTACAAACTAAAAATTACACATTGGTTCGAAATGCAATCTGATTTTGAAGGAACACCTCATGGACAATTAGAAGAAGGAATTGATAAAGTAGCATGGATGAATCCGGAGCAAATTAAGGAAGCTTTGAAAAATTCCTATGAAAATATAAAATTATTATTTGAAGAAGAAAAGCACTTGAGATAGCACTTCATTTTGTCAAAAGATAAGCTGATTGAACAGTTTTGAACTGATTTTTAAATTGGCATAGTAAGTTAAACACTAATTTCACGAATTTCCACGAATTAATCTGTGGGAATTCGTGAAATTTGTGTGTAATAAACATTTTAACGAGCGTTTTTTTATTTTAAAACACGATACACAGGATAGCGTAAATGTGCCTTTTCATAATAAACGGAATGTTTGTAGATCCAGTCCAGTTGCGCTTCCGGATTATTGATAAAGGTAACGTCACTTTGTTTTTTTAAATCAAATTCGGCTTTTAATTTTGGATTATCTTTCAAAATTTGTGTTGCAGAATCTTCAAAAACATAATCGGAATACCCTTCTTTTTGTTGTAGCATCGTGTCGAAAAAATTCCAATTGAAAAAAGAATCGACGGCCTCTGGTTCCAATGTTTCCAATAGGTATTTGATTCCCTTTTGTTGTGTAGGAATAACGTAATCCCCTTTGGCGAAAGCCACTTTCTCCATTTTAGCGGTTACCGAAGTGTTTCGGTGTAAATAATGACCTTCGTATGCGGAACTTGCCGTTTTGAAATCCGCAATCCTGTAGCTTTCAACTTCAATTATTGTGTCCTTTTTTAATTGGCGATAGGAGATCGTATTGCTCTTTAATAATTCAATTACAGGCCAAAATCCTCTCGGAATTATATACGCTTCTGGTATTATTATCTCTTTTACCGATTTAAATTCCTTATTGTACGGAATATCTTTTTTGTACGGTTTTGTTTGGTCATAAAACAAACGGTTTCCGGAGGTGACGTCGCTTTTTTTGTAACTGGCTTCATAGCCTAAAAACGAAAAAGGAATCGTTTTTGTACTGTCAATTTCCCATTTTATCGTGTACGATTGTTGTGGTTTATACTGCTCTTCATTTTTTAATCGCAGTTGTTTGATTTTTTTGTAATTAGCATCTGTAAAATCAATTGCGGAACGCATGTATTCGTAAGTTACTTTCACCCGATCCACATAATTTTTTAGCATGTGCGTTTCTACCACAAACCCAATGGTGTTGAACAATGAAGTATAACCGGTTGCAAATCGTGGACTCTCAAAAAACTGACCAAAACCTTTGTCTGGTGTGTCCTGAAAAGCATTGACATAAGGCGTAGTTTCGATATTCTTTTTTTGTAAATCTTCGACCAAAGGAGGCATCATTTCAGTATTTAAAAAATTCCCTAAAATAGTTCCTAGTTTATTATGTTGGGTCATAATATACGTCAGTTTGTATTGGTAATCCGCGCCATTGCTGACGTGATTGTCAATAAAAACATCTGCATTTACTTTATGGAATATTTCTACAAAGCTTTTTGTGTTACGGGTGTCTGATTTGATAAAATCTCGATTCAAATCGTAGTTTCTGGCATTGCCACGAAAGCCATAGATTTCAGGTCCGTCCTGATTGGCTCTTGAAGTGGAGTTTCTGTTTAAAGCGCCGCCAATATTGTACACCGGAATACAAACGATAATGGTGTTTTTTGGCACTTTTATTTTGCCTAAAGCTAAATCTCTAAACAGTTGCATAGAAGCGTCAATTCCGTCAGGTTCCCCTGCGTGAATTCCGTTATTAAGCAGAATTACCGCTTTGTTTTTTTGGATGGTTCCAAAGTCAAATTGCTGTTCCGGATTAAAAATAACCATGTGCAAAGGCTCACCGCTGTCTGTCTGTCCCATTTTTCGCATTTCGATAGTAGGGAAATCATCCGCCAGAAGTTTGAAGTACGCAATTGTTTCTTGGTAAGATGCCGATTGATTTCCATTACCTTTTTCGAAAAAAGTATCGTATTTATTGTTTTTTTGTGCAAAAGCACTGATGGAGAATAGTAAAAAAAGGAATGTGAAAAGTCTCATTTTTCGGTTTTTTAAATGGAATATCAAATGTAGCTTTTTTTAGACAGCTGTAGATATGAATGTAAGAAAAGGAAATACCCGATTGAAAAAGAATGAAAATACAAAATTCATAACTGAGAATTAAAAATTACCTTTGTCCAAATAAAAAAAATGAATAAGAAACACCATTCCAATAATATACTTTCGAATTTAGGCATCGAAAGCCTGAACAAAATGCAGGAAGTAGCACAAGATGCAATCTTGAATGACAATAATATTTTATTACTTTCGCCAACAGGTTCCGGAAAAACTTTGGCTTTTTTGTTGCCGATTTTAGAAATGTTACAACCCGAAATTCAATCGGTTCAATGTTTAATTTTGGTTCCTTCACGCGAATTAGGATTGCAGATTGAGCAGGTTTGGAAAAAAATGGGAACCGATTATAAAGTAAATGTGTGCTATGGCGGACACTCCATCGATACCGAAATTAAAAACTTAAGTAATCCTCCAGCAGTTTTAATAGGAACTCCGGGAAGAATCGCGGATCATATCGACAGAGGCACTTTCCGAGTAGATAAAATTCAAACCTTGATTTTGGATGAGTTTGATAAATCGTTGCAATTGGGTTTCCATGAACAAATGTCTTTTATAATTGGAAAATTAACGAAACTCAACAAACGCGTTTTGGTTTCGGCCACTTCCGATATTGAAATTCCACGATATACAAGAGTCGTAAACCCGACTATTTTGGACTTTATTCCAGAAAACGTGGCCGAAACGAATCTTTCGATGAAAATGGTCGTTTCGAAAGAAAAAGATAAAATAGGAAGTTTATTCAACTTGATTTGTTCGTTGAAATCACAATCGGCAATTGTTTTTTGTAATCATCGTGATGCTGCAGAGCGCATCAGCGATACGTTGAACGAAAAAGGAATTTATGCCACGTATTATCATGGCGGAATGGATCAGGACGAAAGAGAACGCGCCTTAATCCAGTTTAGAAACGGAAGTGTAAGTTATCTAATCACAACTGACTTGGCTGCTCGTGGACTCGATATCCCTGAAATGAATCATGTTATTCATTATCATTTGCCATCTAAAGAAGACGAATTTACCCATAGAAACGGACGTACAGCACGTATGCTAGCTTCTGGTACGGCGTATATTATTGCTCATGAAAGTGAGAAAAAAATGGATTACATCGATTACGGAATGGAAGCTTTGAAAGTGGAGAATTCCACTTCATTGCCAAAACCACCTGAATTTCAAACGATTTACATCAGTGGTGGAAAGAAAAATAAATTGAATAAAATTGATATCGTAGGTTTCTTTTCCCAAAAAGGGAAATTAGAAAAAGACGATTTAGGATTAATTGAAGTGAAAGATTTTATCTCATTTGCAGCGGTGAAATTCAATAAAGTGAAAGATTTACTTCACGCCATCAAAGACGAAAAAATGAAAGGCAAGAAATTCAAAATCGAAGTCGCTCGAAAAGTGATTAAGAAAGAAGAGGAGTAGTTTTTTAGTGTTCAGTTTTGAAAAGTGTTCAGTGTTCAGTCCTGAAGCTTCTGGGTTAGTTATCCGTAAAATAATTGACAATAAAAAAATCGTTAAAGGTAAATTAAATTTACTGTTAACGATTTTTTGCTTTAATGAAGTCTCTGATTACACTTATTTCTGACCACTGAATTTTTTTATCAACTCAGGTACTGATCATTAAAAACTGTCAACTGACCATTATATTTTCTTAACGTATTGTGTAATAATGACAATAGTCTGGCCGTCTACTTTACCCTCAATATATTCGGCATTTTCATGATCCAGTCTGATGTTACGCACTGCAGTTCCTTGTTTAGCTACCATGCTTGAACCTTTTACTTTCAAATCTTTGATTAAAACTACTGAATCTCCAATTTCAAGAATCACGCCGTTGCTGTCACGGTGAATGACTTTGTTCTCCTCTTCTTCGCCTTCACCTGTTGCTTGTGCCCAAGCCAAAGTATCTTCGTCTAAATACATTTGGTCTAATAATTCTTGAGGCCATCCAGAACCACGCAAACGGCTTAACATTCTCCACGCGACAACTTGTACGGCAGTATGTTCACTCCACATGCTATCATTTAGACATCTCCAATGATTTAAATCTACGGTATCCGGATTTTCAATTTGGTCAATACAGGTGCTACAAGCCATGATGTTTTCCTCAATCCCTCCTTTTTTGGTAGGCAATACCTGGTACACTTTCAGGTTCTCAGTTGCGCCACAAAGTTCACATTTTGACCCGCTGCGTTTGCTTAATTCTCTTTCTATACTCATGTTTAACGGCTTTTATTTTTGGCAAAATTACGGATTATTGCCTCGTTTTACAAGTTATATTAGGACTGTTTATTTGTCAAGTCGAGCGCAGTCGAGACCTATCCATTAGTATCGACTGCGCTCGACTTGACAAAATCGCTTTAAAATTATTTTACTCGGACTGCATCGGGAACCAGCATTTCATATTGCCCGTTGTTGCGAATTACATCTCGTACAATACTGGAGCTGATGTACGACGTTTTTGCAGCGGTCAATAAAAACACAGTTTCAATTTTTGATAACCGACGATTCGTGTGCGCAATTGCTTTTTCAAATTCGAAATCAGCAGGATTGCGCAAACCGCGAAGGATAAAATTAGCGTTTATTTTGTGGCACAGATCAATCGTCAAACCTTCATAGGTAATCACGGAAACTTTTGGTTCGTTTTTGAAGGTTTCCTCAATGAATTGTTTTCTTTCTTCGAGGGAAAACATATATTTTTTTTCGGCATTGATACCAATGGCAATAACGATTTCATCAAATAAGGAAATGCTTCTTTTGATGATGTCTTCATGTCCTAAAGTGATGGGGTCAAATGAACCTGGAAATATTGCTTTTCTCATTTATTTTTTCTGTTTTGTCATTCTGACAGCGGAGGAATGACATTATTTGAATGTATTCCTTTGTTTAAATGACACGTTTGTTTAGTATTTAAGAATTAAGTGATTTATTACAAAGCCAGTTCTATCGCATTTGTAAACAAATCTTCCAATGAAATTCCGGCGGCTTTGGCTTGTTGCGGAATCAAACTTTCCGTTGTTAATCCCGGAATGGTGTTCATTTCCAACATGTGTGGCTCTCCGTTTACCAATATAAATTCGCTTCGGGAAAAACCTTTCATTTTCAGGACTTCATATGCACGTTTAGCAATTTCACTCACTTTTTGAGTCATTTCATCCGAGATTCTCGCTGGAGTGATTTCCTGTGATTTACCCAAATATTTGGCTTCATAATCGAAGAAATCATTGTCTGAAACAATTTCAGTTATTGGTAATACGGTTACTTTTCCTTTATAATTGATTACTCCTACAGAAACTTCGGTGCCATCCAAGAAGCTTTCTATGATAATTTCGTTGTCTTCTTTGTAAGCAACTTCTATTGCAATGGGCAATTCGGCAGCAGTTTTTACTTTGGAAATACCAAAACTAGAACCGGCTTTGTTGGGTTTTACAAAACAGGGCAAACCTACTTTAGCTACAATTTCGTCCGTATTGATACGGTCACCTTTGTTTAAGTAATAGGAAGTGGCTGTTTTTATGCCGTATGGTTTTAAAACTGATAATAAATCGCGTTTGTTGAACGTTAATGCTGCTTGGTAATAATCGCAGGAAGTTTGCGGAATATGCAATAATTCAAAATAGGCCTGCATTAATCCGTCTTCGCCTGGTGTTCCATGGATGGCGTTGAACACACAGTCAAAAGTGATTTTATTACCATCAACAGTTACTGAAAAATCATTTTTATCGATAGTGAATTCGGCATCATCAGCATCAACATAAACCCATTTTTCTTTGAAAATATGGATTCGGAATCCGTTGTATTTTGTTTTGTCTAGAAATTGATATACGACGTTTCCGCTGATAAGAGAGATTTTATACTCGCTGGAATATCCGCCCATGATGATGGCAATGTTTTTCATTATATACGTTTAATCGGTTAAACGTTTAATCGATTGACCGACTAAACGAATTCTAAACAAAATTATCATTTTTTTTGAAACGAAATAGCTTTATCTTTGCCAGATATAAAAATAAATTTATGAGTTTACGTAAGTATCTTACCAGCCGTGTTTTCTTTGCTCAAATACTAATTGCACTTGCCATTATTGTCGCTTTGGGTTATTTATTTATGCATTGGTTGACTTTTACAACAGATCATGGACATGAAATTACCGTGCCGGATTTGCGTAAGTTGACAGAAGAACAAGTCGAGGAAAAACTGAATGAGCTGGATTTAGATTATGTACTTTTAGACAGCGTAGATTATAGAAGTGATTTTCCGCAATTTAGTGTAGTTAAGCAAGATCCAACGCCCGGTACGAAAGTAAAAGTAGGACGAAAAATATATATTAAAATAAATACTTCGGGATTTTCATCGGTTCGTATTCCGGATTTAGTCAATAAAACGTATCGCGAAGCAGTACCTACATTGAAAGCTTTAGGACTTGAAGAAGGAGAAATTACCTACGTTCCCAATCTTGGAAAAGACATGGTGCTGGAAATGCGTTTCAAAGGCAGAAACCTGAAAGCAGGGGACAGAGTCCTAAAATCCTCCAAAATCGACTTGGTTTTAGGAGACGGAAAAATGAGTTATGAAGAGACCAGTGCTGCAGATACACTGGCAACACCAATAGAAGAAATACCAGTTGATGAACAATAATAGTGATACAATAGATTTAGAAGACGAGTTATTTGAACATTTTAGATTTGAAGTTCCTAAAGGACAAACGTCTTTGCGGATTGATAAATATTTGATGAGTTTGATTCAAAATGCAACTCGCAATAAAATACAAATTGCGGCGACCGATGGCAATATTTTTGTAAACGATGCCACCGTAAAGTCAAATTACAAGGTAAAAGCCCATGATGTAGTTCGCGTTATGCTTTCGCATCCTCCTTATGAAAACCATATTATTCCGGAGAATATTCCGCTTGATATTGTGTATGAAGACGATACTTTGTTATTGATCAACAAATTGCCAGGAATGGTAGTGCATCCTGGTCATGGGAATTACACAGGAACTTTAGTACATGCTTTGGCATATCATTTTGATAATTTGCCAATGAACAGCAGCGAACGTCCCGGATTAGTGCATCGAATTGACAAAGACACTTCTGGTTTATTAGTGATTGCTAAAACCGAAGCGGCTATGACACATCTTGCCAAGCAATTTGAAGCTAAAACTTCCGAAAGAGAGTATGTGGCTTTGGTTTGGGGAAATGTAGTCGAAGAAAAAGGAACGATTGAAGGAAACTTGGCACGTCACCTTAAAGACCGCATGCAGATGGCGGTTTTTGCTGATCCGGAAATAGGGAAGCCAGCCGTGACGCATTACAAAGTGTTGGAGCGTTTTGGTTATGTTACTTTAATTTCATGCCAACTGGAAACCGGGAGAACGCACCAAATTCGGGCACACTTGAAGCACATAGGACATCCTTTATTTAATGATGAGCGGTATGGCGGTCATTTGATTTTAAAAGGTACTACGTTTACAAAATACAAACAGTTTATTGACAACTGTTTCAAAGCATTGCCAAGACAGGCTTTGCACGCTAAAACATTGGGTTTTGTTCATCCTACAACCGGTGAGATGCTGCGTTTTGATACGGAACTTCCGCAGGATTTACAGGACTGCATCGAGAAATGGAGAGGCTATTCAAAGTCGCATAGTACGGAGGAAGAGGAATAAAACAGGAAAAGCCCCAGAGATTGGGGCTTTTTTTGTTTCTAGTCTGAAAGTCTGGACTTAGAGTAATTGTATAAGTTAATTACAAATTCTTTTTTTTAATTGTCATATTAAAATTGATATTCGCTTTTAAGGCGCTAAACACTTTAAATATTGTTTCAATCGTTGGGCTATTGGTATTGCTTTCAAGTATAGAAATCTTTGCTTTTGAGACACTAATAAGTTTCCCCAATTGTTCTTGAATTAAGTTTTGTTTTTGTCTGGTATTTTAATCATCCGTCCTAAATATCCGTACGAAGTTGATATTTATGTTTTTCTCTTTCTTCCGTTTAATGTTTTCTGATATATTTATCTTTTATTTTTTGGTTGTCAGGGCATTACCTTTTTTGGTCTATCTTCAAAATATTTTGCTGGCTCTTGCTATTTCGTTTCTGGGAACTTTTTCTGTTTTTTACAAATTCGTGGTTTGCAAAAACTTACGTATTTTTATTGTCTGCTTTATCCCAAAAGCCAACTAAGTAAGTCGGAAGTTTAAACGTCATAAAGTCAAAAGGAGCATTATGCTAAACATTATTTTAAGATCAATCTGTTTGGACAATAGTTTTGCAACAAAGACACGCCCATAAAAATGAAAAGCCTAAAAAAAAACCGACTTGTTTTCACAAATCGGTTTGTATTTTAATGAAGATTTTTGTTTATACAAATAAGCCTTCGATGCTTAAATAATGTTCGCCAGTGTCGTAACAAAAGGTTAATATTTTAGCATTTTCTGGGATTTCTGGTAGTTTTTTTGCTACCGCTGCCAGAGATGCTCCAGAGGATATTCCTATGAACATGCCTTCTTCTTTTGCGGCTCTTTGGGTATAGGCAAATGCATCGTCTTTGCTTACTTGGATGGTTCCGTCCAGTAAATCAGTACGCAAGTTGGTAGGTATGAATCCTGCTCCAATTCCCTGAATAGGGTGGGGAGCCGGTGCGCCACCGCTGATAACGGGAGAAGCTTCGGGTTCAACTGCATATACTTTAAGGTTTGGGAAATGTTTTTTCAATATTTCGGCACAACCCGTGATGTGCCCTCCGGTTCCTACGCCGGTGATCAAATAATCCAGACCGTCAGGGAATGCTTTTATAATTTCCTGTGCCGTGGCTGTTTTATGAATTTCGATGTTGGCGGGATTTTCAAACTGAAGTGGTGACCAAGCATTAGGTATTTCGGTAACTAATTCCTGTGCTTTTTCCAGCGCGCCTTTCATCCCTTTTTCACGGGGCGTCAAGACAAATTCGGCTCCATAAAGGCTCATGAGTCTGCGTCTTTCTATGGACATTGATTCAGGCATTACCAGTATTAATTTATAGCCTTTTACGGCCGCAACCATCGCGAGTCCAATTCCTGTATTTCCGGAAGTGGCTTCAATGATAGTACCTCCGGCTTTTAATAATCCTTTGGTTTCGGCATCTTCAATCATGGCAAGAGCGATCCTGTCCTTGATACTGGCACCGGGATTGGCACGTTCTAATTTGATCCATACATTGTGATTGGCACCAAATAAACGATTGATTCTTACATGTGGGGTGTTGCCTATTGTTTCGAGTATGTTATTGTATTTCATAATATTTATATAGAGAAAAAATTAATATCTTTTATTTCCTGCTGATTCAGAACCGTATTTTTATTGGATTGCATAACAAAGGAATACGGATTCATACTCTTGGTGATAAACGTGTTTCCGCCTACAATACTGTGGTTTCCTATGATGGTGCTGCCGCCCAAAATAGTGGCATTTGCATAAATAATTACATGATCTTCTACGGTAGGATGGCGTTTTTTTTCCTGCATATTTTTCTCTACTTGCAATGCTCCCAAAGTGACTCCTTGATAAATGCTTACGTGTTTCCCTATGATTGTAGTCTCGCCAATGACAATTCCGGTACCGTGATCAATCATGAATGGAACATCAATTGTGGCACTGGGGTGAATGTCGATTCCGGTTTTGCTATGAGCATATTCGGTTAGAATTCGCGGCAGCAGACACGAGGTACGAGAAGCAATAGCGTTAGCAATACGGTAAACTTCTATAGCAAAAAAACCGGGATAGGAATTGATAATTTCCTGAATGCAATCAGCAGCGGGATCCGTATCCAGAATAGCTTGTGCATCTTTTTGCATCGAATCATAAAGTTTTGGAAGCGCGCGATAAAAAGATTCGGCATCATCTAGAATTTCATTGGCCGTTTTGTCTTTTACAATTTCCGATAGGATAGCAATAAAACAGGCTTTGTTTTGGTCCAAAAGCAATTCAATTTGGATCGTTTCTAAAGCTTTCTCCGGAAATAATATTTTGAACAAATCATCAATCCAATTGATGATTTTAGAGGAATCTATGGCTCTTACCCAACTTTTATTTTGGTTTTCATGCAGTGTATTCGAAAAACGGTTGGTTTCAGTATTCATTTATAATGGAATAAAATCAGAATTAAACGAGTAAAAATCCTCGAAATACAAATATAAAGCAGAATTGAATAGATTCATAACCCTGCTTTGTAAATAAATGTTAATATGTTAAATTCCCACAAAATAAGCGTTTGGTGTTGGAAATGATTTCATAAAAAAATCCGATTTGTATGAACAAATCGGATTAATAAATCTGAAATCAAAAATTGTTAATTTACAATCTATAAATGTATTACCTCACCATACGCATCAGCAACCGCTTCCATAACCGCTTCACTCATGGTTGGGTGTGGGTGAATTGATTTTAAAATTTCGTGTCCTGTAGTTTCCAGTTTACGCGCTACAACTGCCTCAGCAATCATATCGGTAACTCCGGCTCCAATCATGTGACATCCTAACCATTCTCCGTATTTAGCATCAAAAATTACTTTTACAAAACCATCTGGTGTACCGGAAGCTTTTGCTTTTCCGGAAGCTGAAAATGGGAATTTACCAATTTTTAATTCGTATCCTTTTTCTTTAGCTTGTTTTTCAGTCAAACCTACAGAAGCAATTTCAGGAGTGGCATAGGTACAGCCCGGTACGTTTCCGTAATCGATAGGTTCCACGTGTAATCCTGCAATTTTCTCCACACAATTGATTCCTTCGGCAGAAGCTACATGTGCTAGTGCTTGTCCTGGCGTAACATCACCAATAGCGTAATAACCCGGAATGTTAGTTTGGTTGTAAGCATTTACCAAAATTTTATCTTTGTCAGTAGCGATTCCTACTTCTTCTAATCCTATGTTTTCAATGTTTGTTTTGATTCCAACAGCCGAAAGTAAAATCTCAGCTTCTAACACTTCTTCTCCTTTTGCTGTTTTTACATACGCTTTAACACCTGCTCCAGTGGTATCAATTTTCTCAACAGAGGAACTGGTCATAATTTTGACACCTGCTTTTTTCATAGAACGCTCCATTTGTTTCGAAATGTCTTCGTCTTCAACAGGAACTACATTAGGCATAAATTCTACAATAGTTACCTCGGTTCCCATAGAGTTGTAGAAATGTGCAAACTCTACTCCAATCGCTCCAGAACCAACGATAATCATTGATTTTGGTTGTGTTGGTAATGTCATTGCTTGACGATATCCTATTACTTTTATACCATCTTGAGGCAAGTTTGGCAATTCACGAGAACGTGCTCCAGTAGCGATAATGATATGATCTGCACTGTATTCAGTAATTTTATTGTCTTTGTCCGTAACATCAATTTTTTTTCCTGGTTTTAGTTTTCCAAAGCCATCAATCACATCGATTTTATTTTTTTTCATCAAGAATTGAACCCCTTTGCTCATTCCGTCAGCTACGCTGCGACTGCGTTGTACAACAGCAGGGAAGTCTTTATCAAATGATGAAATAGTCAATCCGTAATCAGAAGCGTGTTTTAGATAATCAAAAACCTGAGCTGATTTCAGCAACGCTTTCGTCGGGATACAGCCCCAATTCAAGCACACACCACCTAAATTTTCTTTTTCGATTACGGCTACTTTAAAGCCTAATTGTGATGCTCTAATAGCTGTAACATAACCACCTGGACCACTTCCTAAAACTATAATATCGTATTTCATTTTTATGTGTTTTTCTTATTTAATTGATTGGGCGAATTTAAGGATTTATTCTGTTTTGAGAAAGTTTCAAACTAATAAAGTAGCAAACTAACTAATTTTCAAGAAAACATCTTTGTTTTAAACAAATTGCAGAAGTGTAAATCGATCTTTGTTTTTGTAACTGCTATTCCTTTGCAGCAAAAACTAATTTGCTACCGAAAACTGAGAATCATACAAATTCTTGTAATACCCACTTTCGCGGTTGATTAATTCCTGATGCGTTCCTTGTTCTACAATCAGTCCTTTGTCCATTACCACAATTTTATCAGCATTGACAATCGTGGCCAAACGGTGCGCAATCACAATCGAAGTTCTGCCTTTAGTAATGGTTTCTGTAGCACGCTGAATCAATTCTTCAGAGTAGGTGTCAATCGATGAAGTAGCTTCATCTAGAATCAAAATACTTGGATTACTCACATACGCTCTCAAGAAAGCAATTAATTGACGCTGACCGGAAGAAAGCATAACGCCGCGTTCCTTCACGTCAAAATCATAATTATCCGGTAAGCTCATAATGAATTCATGGACGCCAATATTTTTGGCTGCAGCCAAAACCTGTTCCCGATTAATTTCAGGATTATTCAAGGTGATGTTGTTGAAAATAGTATCGGCAAAAAGGAAAACATCCTGCAATACTACTGCAATTTGTTTACGTAAGGAACCTAAAGTGTAATTCTCAATATTGTGATTATCGATGTAAATAGAGCCACTGTTGATTTCGTAAAAACGATTCAGTAAGTTAATGATCGTAGATTTTCCGGCACCTGTAGACCCTACGATGGCAATCGTTTGACCGGCACTTACCTCCAGATCGATTCCTTTTATTACTTCTTCATCCGGAATATATCCAAAACGGACATTCTTGAATTCGATATCTCCTTTAAAAATTGGAGCTTCAATAATTCCGGTATCCTGAATTTGATCTTCGGTGTCTAAAATGTCAAAAACACGGTTTGCCGCAATCATTCCCAGTTGCATCTCGTTGAACTTATCAGCAATTTGGCGCAACGGGTTAAACAACATTCCAATGAACATTGTATAGGAAAATAAATCCCCAAAAGTGGTAAAATTATCTCCGTTCAAGATCTTGATGCCGCCATATAGTACAATAAAACCAAGGGTTAAGGACGAAATGATATCTGCAATAGGAAAAAATATGGAGTTATACAGAATGGTTTTTATCCACGCTTTTTTGTGCTTGTCATTGATATTTTTGAATTTGTTGTATTCGATTTTTTCACGATTAAAGAGTTGTACAATCTTCATTCCTGTCACACGTTCCTGAACAAATGAGTTCATATTAGCGATTTGATTTCGTACTTCTTCAAAAGCGACTTGCATTTTACGCTGAAAAATTCGGGTAAAATAAACCAAAATGGGCATTGCAATAATTACGATCCAAGTCAGTTTCCAGTTCATGTAAAACATGAAAATCAGTACTACAAACATTTTCATCAAGTCACTGATAATCATAAACAAACCCTGACTGAAAATACGAGCAATGGATTCTATATCCGAAACCGAGCGTGTCACGAGCTGACCTACGGGAACGTGATCAAAATATTTCATTCGGAAACTCAAAATGTGTTGAAACAGTTTTGTCCGAATGTCTTTTACAATATCCTGACCGAGCCAGTTTGCCCAATACACAAAGTAAAACTGCGAGAATACCTCCAGCAATAGTACAATACCCATCAGGATCACATACAATAATAATCCCTGTTGGTCTTGGGTCGAAATGTAACCATCTACAGTTTGTTTCAATAAATACGGGCGCAATGCCGCAAATACTGATAGCGAAACGGCAAAAATAATCACTCCGTTAAAACGCCATTGATAGGGTTTGGTAAATTTTAATATTCGTTTGAATAATCTAGTATCAAATGCTTTTGCTTTCATGTTTTTTGGAGCTGTTTCCTGCTATTCGTTGCAATCTTTTATGTTTTTAAAGAAAAACATAAAAGGATTTTCACTACTATCAGGGCTATTGCGTAATGTAATCGTAATCTATTTTGGTTAAATACAAACCATGTGCCGGAACCGAAAAACCAGCTTTATCTCGGTTTTTACTTTCTATGATGGCAGTAAAATCAGCCAGTGTATTCTTGTGTAATCCTATATTTACTAATGTTCCCACAATGGAACGAACCATATTACGTAAAAAACGGTTGGCAGAAATGGTAAAAATCAAATTGCCGTTTTCTTGTTTGTCTGCGCCCTGTTCAGCTGTGCCTCGAGTCCAATATGCTTCAAAAATAGTGCAGTCAAAGGTATTTACATCTGTGTTGACTTTTGAAAAACATTGAAAATCAGTGTGATTGAATAATAGTTGCGCCGCTTCATTCATCAAATCAATATCTAATTTTTGATGGAAATACCAACTTTGTTCTTGCAAAAAAACATCTTTGAATGTATTGATGTGATATTCATAGGTCCTTTTAGTGGCATCAAAACGAGTGTGCGCTTCATCGTGAACCGGTATAATGTCATAAATAACAATGTCTTTGGGCAAGTAGGAGTTGAGTTTGTGCAGTAAACTTGGAATATCAATTGGTGTTTCAAAATCAAAATGGGCATACATTTCTTTGGCGTGAACCCCGGAATCCGTTCTACCGGCGCCCATAAGATTGATGGTTGTGTTCAATAGCACCGAAAACGCTTTGTTCATCGTTTCCTGAACAGAGGCAGCATTGGGTTGGTATTGCCAGCCGTGATAATGGGTTCCGCTGTATGCTAATTTGATAAAATATCTCAAGTGAATTTTTTTGAAGCCACAAAGATACTTATTAATTTTTTTGCCACGAAGTTGCCAAGGTGCAAAGTTTGTTAAGTTTCGATTTGATTTTTTATTTGGAATTCGAATGTTTATTTTTACCACAAAATCGTAGCCCAGATTACTTCACTAAACTTTTATTTTCATAGGAGTTCAGTGAATGTAAACATTTGCAGTGGGAATCCTTTATTGTTTTTTCTTTAAAAACAATAAAGATTGAAACGGATAGCTGGACACGAGCGAAGCGAACTGGCGAAGCAAATTGCTTCAGATTACTTCGTACCTAGTAATGACACTATAAATATGAAAAAAATACTTTTGCTTTCTGACACGCACAGTCATATTGATGATACCATTTTGAAATATGTTGCATTGGCTGACGAAGTTTGGCATGCGGGTGATATAGGCGATTTGGCCGTGACTGATGCGATACAAAAGCTGAAACCGTTGCGCTGCGTGTATGGAAATATTGATGATGCAACGGCGCGACTGGAATTTCCGTTACACAACCGTTTTATGTGTGAAGGCGTTGATGTTTGGATTACGCATATTGGCGGTTATCCGGGGAAATACAATCCCAATATTAAAGCTGAGTTGGAAGCCAATCCGCCAAAATTATTTATTTGTGGACATTCGCACATTCTAAAAGTCATATTCGATAAAAAACATAATTTATTACACATGAATCCTGGTGCGGCGGGAAAAAGTGGTTTTCATCAGGTGCGAACGATGTTGCGTTTTGTGATTGAAGGAGATAAAATCAAAGATTTGGAAATTATTGAGATTGAAAAACGGGTCTGATTATTTTTTTTTGATAGGTGATGGGTACTATTATTTTTATGGTTGTACCGAAACCTATTTTGGAGTTTATGACAATAGTTCCTTTCAGATTATTGATTCGTGCTTTGATTTGGTTGATGCCAAAACCTTCAAGGATATGAAATTTACTAGAATCAAAACCTTGGCCATTATCCATAACATTGACATTCAGAAAATCATTATCTTCGTGAATGCTTAATTCTGAACGTGTTGCCTGACTATGTTTTATGGTATTGTTGAGGAGTTCCATAATTATGAAATAAATTTTAATTTCGAAATCTTCATCATAACGGGTTTTTCGATCTACGGAACTTGCGTATTCAAAGTACAGAATGGAATTGGAGTTTTTTTCACACAAATCGTCTAATGCATCAAATAATCCAAAACGGGCTAAAAGCGAAGGCATCAGTTCGTGGGATAAATCCCGTACTTGATCGTGTGCTTCTTCAAGAATAGCCTTAGTTTTTATGATTTCTTGTGCTGAATATTGATTTTTAGAGGTATACGCATGAAGATGTAGTCCTGCTGATGAAAGTAAAGCACTAATGTTATCATGCAAAAATGCCGCAATTTTTTTTCGTTCTAATTCTTGTCCGTTAATGGATGCGTTGATCATGTTTTCCTGAACTTTGCTTTGTAAGTCCTTTAGTTTGTTTTTTTGTTTTAGTTGTGTGTTTTGAGAATAGAAGTAAAAAAGGATGAAAAATAGCAGTAGAACAGCAATTAGTACAATCACAATTTTTTTATTTCTGGATTGTTCTTGCAGTAAAAAAAGTTGTTTTGTTTTATATTCTGTTTCGATCTTGTCGATTTCTCTTTTGTACTCATCAATTTCAAGGTTTATGCCAGCAACATTCGCTTTATTGTGTTTTTCTTGGTCGTTTAGTTCCTCAGTAATTGTATTATATCGGACTAAATTTTTATAGGCATTTTTATAATCATTGTTTTTCAATAAAAATTTAGAAAACTCTAGGTGGGAATATGATAAATCAGATTTTTCAGTTCCTTTAATTCCTTTTTCAATTGCTTTTTGGAAAAAATAATGGGCTTTTTTAGTGTTGTTTGTATGGCTATGATACATGCCGTTGAGCATATTTAAAGCTACAATTGTAGACTCGTCTCCATGTTTTTTGTGGTGTTTGTTGATGTAGTTTAAATAGGGAAGCCCTTCTTGATAGCGATCATTGTCGAAATAGGCCCACGTCAAATTGAGTTTTGTAAATATAATTTGTGCTGAATCTTTTGTTTTAGTGCTGTAATGCAGTGATTTTTTATAATAATAAATTCCTTTTTCATATTGTTTTTTATCAAAGCAATAGATATTTCCTAAATTATTGTTTAACCAATTTTTTAAAACATCATTATTAGTTTTATTAGCGTATTCCAGTCCTTTGTTGTAGTAGAAAAAAGCTTTGTCAGATTCCGATAATTGATCAAAATTAGCAGCAATGGTATTATAAGCTCTTGCTATCAGGTTGTTGTCCTTGATTTTGATTGCTTGGCTCAAAGCAAGTCTCGATTGTATTAAGGACTTCTCGTAATTACCAGCTTTCATATGCTGATTAGCTTCTTTTGCTAATGTTAGAGCTTCCTTTTTTGAAGTTTCTTTCTTTTGAGCACAAACAAAACTACCAGTGAGGTTCAATAGTAAAACTAAGACTATAGCAATTTGTTTCTGAGACATAAATAATTGAATAGATTGGTTATTTCTGGTTTTTTAAATCCGCCTTATTTTTCAAAATAAACTGACTTTAAATCAGGATTAAATTGGTTGGTTTTCTTTTTTTTAATTAAAAAAACAGCATTTAAGTTTCATCTAAATTCATTCAGGATTTGATTAATTTATTTTTAAGGGCATATTTCACTAGGCTTATAGAGTTTTTTGCGCTGAGTTTTTTCATTATGTTTTTGCGATGGGTCTCTACGGTATTAACACTAATAAATAATTGATCACTGATTTCTTTGCCGCTATATTCTAATGAAATCAGGATTATGATTTCCAGTTCTCTTTCGGTTAAAAGTGAATTTGGACTTGGGACTTGTTTGTTTAGTTTTGGATTGTCTTTAGTTACGGTACTGAATATTTTTTCTCTAACAGATTTACTAAAATATTCTTCACCATTAGTAACCGCTAGAATGGCTTCAACTATATTTTCTCCGGCACATTTCTTAGTTAAGTAACTGCTGCAGCCTAACTTCATGACCTCTTTTATTATTCGTAAGTCATCATAACTGGACAAAATGATAATCTTACATGGAAATCCTTTTTTAGCAAATTCTTTGAGGACCTCAATGCCGTCTTTTTCCGGCATGTTAATGTCTAAAATAAGAATGTCCGCTTTATTATTAGTGACTTCCTCATAAATATTAGTGCCGTTTAAGGAATATCCCACTACTTCAAATGTAGGGATTGTGTGTAATAAAGTTCTAATTCCATCAATAAGAATTTGATGGTCATCAGCAAGATGAATCCGTATTTTTTCTGCCATGTTGTAATTATCAGATCCAAATTTATAAAAAATATTCAGCTAAATTTTAAATTATAAGGTTTTTATTGCATTGCAGATATAAAAAAACCCGAATTGTTACATTCGGGTTTCCTTCGCACTAATAAACTAAAATTTATAGGTTTACCTCAATCTGTCCACAGATTTTACAAGATCCTCATCCTTTTTGATTGCTTTATTGGCCAAAACCAATAATACGATAGCAGCTACAGGAAGAAACATCCCAATACCTTTCTCCGAAACAGCAGGTGTTTCTCCAGATAGATTTAGTGAACGATATACAAACAATCCTAATAAAATCAAATTTAATATGATATTCAATCTGCCAATAACAAACTGATTTTGTCTTTTTTTATAGGAAACAATACTAAATAAAGTCAACGTAGTACTCAATCCCAATAGTATAGTATACACTTGACTTTGCATAAAATAAAATGCCTTACCGGTATCCATTGTCCATAATGGAATAAAAAACAGTAAAATACCAGTTACTACAAATACGAGTAGTAAATAAATGGTTTGAATTCTTTGTATCATTTGTTAAATATCTACCACAAAAATATATTTTCTTTTTTATAAATACTATTGTATCATTAAATTTTATTCGTAATATTGCATCATAATACCGTAAGCACTTCATACTGCGGTTGATTCATTTTAATGTTTACTACCTATCTTTTACATTATTTTCAAAATTAATTAAACTCCTAGAACATTCATGTTTAATATTTCTGCATTAAAAGAAATGAAGCTTTCTGAGCTTCAAGAAATAGCTAAATCAGCTAAAACCATAAAATTTAACGGTGTAAAAAAAGAGACTTTAATCAGTCAGATTTTAGCGCATCAAGAGGCTAACGTTGATTTAATATTAGAGACAAAAACCAATAGTAATCTGGAAGAGGATAAACCAAAAAGAACCAGAATACTGCCTGTAAAAAAAGTTGCTATTCAAAAAACGATGAAAAATTCATTTTTTGAAACCGAAGAAAATTTGACAGCATCTTCTGTTTCCGTTGAAGACCATTCTGTTGAAATATTGCCAGTTGACAAAGACGACGATTCCTCTTCTGTTCAGGAACTTGAATCCGGAGCTAAAAAAATAGGAAAGGTGATTAAGTTTAATAAGTCAGCGTACGAGAAAAAAATTGCTTTAAAAAAGGATAAGGAAGAAGGAAAAGAAACAGCAAAAGAGACTGATACAGTTGTAGATATAACTACACAGGAGAAAGAAGAAGTTTCAGCTCCGGTTAAAAAAATAAATCCAAACCAATTACACAAACAAAATCCTAATCCAAGTCAAAATGGAAATGGGAATCAAAATCCAAACTTCAAAAACAAAAAAAATAATTTTGCTGCTTCTGATTTTGAATTTGATGGAATTATAGAAAGCGAAGGTGTGCTGGAAATGATGCCGGACGGCTATGGTTTCTTGCGTTCTTCGGATTACAACTATTTAGCGTCGCCGGATGATATTTATTTGTCGACTTCTCAAATCAGATTGTTCGGTCTTAAAACCGGAGATACTGTAAAAGGTGTAGTTCGCCCACCAAAAGAAGGAGAGAAATTTTTTCCATTAGTTCGGGTTTTAAAAATAAATGGACACGATCCTCAAGTGGTTCGCGACAGAGTTTCATTCGAACATTTAACGCCTGTTTTTCCATCAGAAAAATTCAAATTGGCAGAAAAGCAAAGTACGATTTCAACACGAATTATCGATTTGTTTTCACCAATAGGAAAAGGACAACGCGGAATGATTGTGGCGCAGCCAAAAACAGGTAAAACCATGTTGTTGAAGGAAATTGCCAATGCTATTGCGGCCAATCATCCTGAAGTATATTTGATTGTTTTATTGATCGATGAACGCCCGGAAGAGGTTACGGATATGCAACGTAGTGTGCGTGGTGAAGTAATTGCTTCTACATTTGACAGAGAACCACAAGAGCATGTTAAAATTGCGAATATCGTTCTTGAGAAAGCAAAAAGATTGGTTGAATGTGGTCACGATGTAGTGATTCTATTGGATTCCATTACACGTTTGGCCAGAGCGTATAATACGGTTCAGCCTGCTTCAGGTAAGGTGTTAAGTGGTGGTGTGGATGCAAATGCATTGCAAAAACCAAAACGTTTCTTTGGAGCTGCCCGTAATGTAGAAAATGGGGGTTCATTAAGTATTATTGCTACGGCATTGACTGAAACCGGCTCGAAAATGGATGAAGTTATTTTTGAAGAATTTAAAGGTACTGGTAATATGGAATTGCAATTAGATAGAAAAATTGCTAATAAACGTATTTTCCCAGCTATCGATTTGACTTCTTCTAGTACCAGACGTGACGATATGTTATTAGATCAAAAAACATTGCAAAGAATGTGGATCATGAGAAAATACCTTTCGGATATGAACCCAGTAGAGGCGATGGATTTTATCAATGATCGTTTCAAGAAAACCAAGAATAATGAAGAGTTTTTAATCTCAATGAATGATTAGGGATATTAAAAGAGAATAGAATAAACAAAACAGATAACACATAAAAAAATCCTCGATTTATTCGAGGATTTTTTTTTGAATTCTAGAATCTTAAATCTAGATACTATATTATTTCTTTTTGTACTCTTTTTTCTTTCTGTTCTGAGCTTTCTTTACGTTCTAATAAAGCCATATAAAATCCATCAAAACCTGACTCTGAAGCCAATATTTTTTGGTCTTTAATAAAATTGAATTGTTTTCCAATGTCAGTTGTCAGGAAACGAGCAATTTGATCTTGATTTTCGGA
The DNA here is from genome assembly GCF_003970355.1 of Flavobacterium bomense. Classification (NCBI taxonomy): domain Bacteria; kingdom Pseudomonadati; phylum Bacteroidota; class Flavobacteriia; order Flavobacteriales; family Flavobacteriaceae; genus Flavobacterium; species Flavobacterium bomense. Next base: position 49,026 of record NZ_RYDJ01000004.1, read on the forward strand.
GGGTAGTATAGAACAAGTAGCATACACTAATTTTCCGCCGGGTTTTACAATTTTAGAATAGCTTTCTAAAACTTCCGATTGTACCTTACGGATGTTGTCGATGAATTCCGGTTTCAATTTCCATTTAGCGTCCGGATTTCTTTTCAGAACGCCTAAACCACTACAGGGTGCGTCAATCAAAACACGGTCTGCTTTTTCGTGTAATTTTTTGATGATTTTTGTAGAGTCAATAATTCGGTATTCAATATTGAAAGCGCCGTCTCTTTTGGCCCTGATTTTTAATTGCTTTAATTTGCTTTCATACAAATCCATAGCAATTAATTGTCCTTTATTTTCCATCAAAGAAGCAATGTGCAACGTTTTTCCACCAGCACCTGCGCAGGTATCCACAATACGCATTCCTGGTTTTACATCAAGAAAAGCAGCCACTAATTGGGAGTTGGCATCCTGAACTTCAAAGAAACCTTGTTTGAAAGCATCAGTCAAGAAAACATTGGCTCTTTCTTTTAAAACCAAAGCATCTGGTTGATTTTTTAACGTTTCTGTTTCAATGTTTAAATCCATCAAAATAGCACGCAGCGCTTCTCTGGTTGTCTTTAGCGTATTTACCCTTAAGATTACTTTAGCAGGCTGGTTTTGAGCTGTAATTTCAGTTGCCCAAACTTTTTCGCCTAGTTCCTTAACTCCTAATTCATCCATCCAGTCTGGAATAGATTCTTTTAAAGCTCTCACTTTTGAAAGTTCATCAAAACGTCCTTTTATTTTTCGTTCTGGAGTGCCTTCCAGCTGTCGCCAATCCGGAATAGGATAGCCTCTTAATACCGCCCAAACAGAAAACATTCTCCAAAGATTGTCTCTGTCAAAGGGCTCTTTTACTTCGGCTATTTCTGCGTATAATCTTTTCCAACGCACAATTTCGTAGATGGTTTCGGCAACAAACTTTCTATCAGAACTTCCCCAACGTTTGTCTTTTTTTAAAGATCGGGCAACTACTTTATCCGCATATTCTCCTTCGTTAAAAATGGCGTTCAAAGCGTCTATTGTTGTGTAAACTAAATTTCTGTGTAATCTCATTTTAAATAATTGAGGTGCAAAGGTACTATTAATTGATTGAATGTTATATTTTAAATAATGAATGTTGTTTTTAAATTTTTCGACATAAAAAAACACTGTATTATTACAGTGTTTCTTGGAGGATTAAAAAAACAGAAAGAATTATTTTACTCTTGTCAGTCCAATGTTCTCAGGAGCATGGAGCACCATTGGAAATTGTTCCACTTTTACGGAACTGCTATCCAAACCAAAGGCTCTTTCTTCAGATAAACTTAATTTTTTAATGAAGAAATAGGAGTTCATAATTATTTTTTCGTGCCAACGTAAATCACTGTCATTGGAAAGGAATTTTTCGGATAATACAAATTTGAAATCACCTATGATATTATTTTTATTCAAAGATTCGTAGCGGCTGGTTATATCTACTTCTCCTTTTTGCACCATATCCCGGATTACCTCTCTAAACATCAGATTTATTTTTGTGGGTTCTCTAAAACCAAGATTAAAGTCTACACGATACAAATCATCTTTGACAATTTCAGTTACTTTATATTCGGTTTTATAAGGTTCAGTCAATATATTCACGTGAACAAACCAATAAATATCAGCTCTTTTGGGTCTTTTTTGTAAGATGGAATACATTACTTTTTCTTCGATCTCGTCAATTCTACCGGCATTAGTCATATATACTAAATGTGTTGCGTATTTAGGAATGGATAAATCAGCACTTAACTCCACTAGTACTTTTTTGTAGTCCTCAATTTTAACAATTTTGGTGTAACTTTTGTTAATTTTTTTGGCCAGGTACCAAATAGTCATTATACCTATTAAAGTGATTGCTATAAAAAGCGTTACATAGCCACCTTCAGCAAACTTCGTAACATTAGCTGCGAGGAAACTAAATTCGATTATTAGATAAATAGTAATCAATGGAACTATAAAATATAATTTCACTCTTTTCATTATCAGGTAAAAATTCAGTAAAATAGTGGTCATTATCATACACAAAATGATCGCCAGTCCATAAGCATGCTCCATATTACTGGATTCTTCAAAGTGCAGTACAATTCCAACGCAACCAATAAATAATAACCAGTTTGTAGACGGAATGTATAATTGTCCTTTTAATTCTGTAGGATATTTTATTTTTACTTTTGGCCAAAAATTCAATCGCATTGCTTCATTTATCAATGTAAATGACCCGCTGATTAAGGCTTGTGAGGCAATAACAGCTGCTAGAGTAGCAATTATAATTCCTATAGGCTGAAACCAGTCCGGCATGATGAGATAGAATGGGTTTCCATTTTTTCCTCCTAAAGTTTGTAATGTCTCTCCTTCGTGGCGAATTAAATAGGCGGCTTGTCCAAAATAATTCAACACTAATGCAGTTTTTACGAAAATCCAGCTAATTCGGATGTTTTTTCGTCCGCAATGTCCCATGTCTGAGTATAATGCTTCAGCTCCTGTTGTACACAGAAATACAAAACCTAAAACAAAAAAACCTTCTGGATGGATGGTCAATAAATGATAGGCGTAGTAAGGATTGATTGCTTTTAAAACTTCGGTGTGTTGTGAAATTTGTGCGATTCCAAGTATCGCTAGCATCCCAAACCAAATAAGCATCATTGGAGCAAAAAATTTACCGACTAACTTGGTGCCGAATTGCTGGATAGAAAAAAGTACAAAAAGAATACTTATTACAATTGGAATGGTATTGATTTCTGGATAGTACGTTCTTATTCCTTCAACTGCTGAAGATACGGAGATGGGTGGCGTTATGATTCCGTCAGCTAATAAAGCACTTCCTCCGATTATAGCCGGGACAATCAACCACTGAATTTTTGTTTTTTTGACCAAAGCATATAAAGCAAAAATTCCGCCTTCGCCATGATTATCAGCGCTTAACGTGATTAGTACGTATTTGATTGTGGTCTGCAGTGTAAGGGTCCAAAAAACACACGATATTCCACCTAAGACAATATCCGAATTAATAATGTGGGTGCCAAGTATGGCTTTCATTACATACAATGGTGAAGTTCCTATGTCACCGTAAATTATTCCTAATGAAATTAATAAACCTCCTAATGTCCATTTACTGTGCAGGTCTTTGTGCGATACGCTCATGTGTAATTTTTAAAAAACTTTTCAAATTTACACTTTTAAAATAAATTAGCGCTTTTTATCCGATAAAAAAGAAACACGGTTTAGGGAGCCGTGTTTCTTTTTTTGTATTTAAGATTTTTAGGAGCTTCTATTTTCATTTTTTGAAGAAGAATTGCCTCTTTGAGATTCCGTTCTCTGAGGACCTGATGCTCTTGATGTGTTGCCTCTGTTTTGAGATTCCGCTCTTTGCGGTGCTGCTTGCCTGGAAGGACTTGTTCTGTTTTGAGAATATTCTCTGGATGATTGAGCTCTTTGCGGTGCTGCTTGTCTGGAAGGACTTGTTCTGTTTTGAGAATATTCTCTGGACGATTCCGCTCTTTGCGGTGCTGGTTGTCTGGAAGGACTTGTTCTGTTTTGAGAATATTCTCTGGATGATTGAGCTCTTTGCGGTGCTGCTTGTCTTGAAGGACTTGTTCTGTTTTGAGAATATTCTCTGGAAGATTCCGCTCTTTGCGGTGCTGCTTGCCTGGAAGGACTTGTTCTGTTTTGAGAATATTCTCTGGACGATTCAGCTCTTTGCGGTGCTGCTTGTCTGGAAGGACTTGTTCTGTTTTGAGAATATTCTCTTTGCACTATTGCTCTTCTATTAGAATAACCGGTTTCATTTCTGGATACTCTTCTTTGATCTAATTCATGGCGGTTATTTACAGTACTATTTCTTCTGGAAAAAGACGCATTTGGATGTTGTCTTTCATATCCGTTTGAACGTCTTGAATTGTGTAAAACTACTGCACGATTACTTCTACGGTTATTGACATAGTTATAATTGTTGTTGATATTCAAATTAATGTTTATGTTATTTATGTATCTAAAAACGGGAAATGGATTCCAAGCATAATAATAGGACGGATAATAATTCCAATTCCAAGTGGAATAGTAAGGGCGGTAATTAGTAGACCAGAAGGATGCATAAATTACTGGAGTACTGTAATAAACTGGCTCATAAATGTAATTTTGGCCATACATAAATTCATTACCAACTATTTGTACATGAATTTTATTGTTTCTGTCTTTCTCAACATCAATTGTTGCAACATCTTGGTAGATATCTTCATCAATCACTGACTGAACGATGATGAGATGGGTTCTGTTTTCTACCGTTTCAATAATCCGTAAATAGTCAACTTCATTATCATTATTCAAATCTAAATTTGATATTTGCAGCTCAGGATCATTAAGGCGTCTTTCAAAATCCTGCAGGTCTCTAGAATCACCAAAGATATCAGCAACAGCTCTCAGATCAAGATTATCACTGATTTCGGCATTCACAGCATTTACGTATGTTCTGTTTTGTGCCTGTATTTGTGTTGCGAAAACAGCGGTCAACAGACTCAATAGTAATAGTTTCGTTTTCATAATTAATTGGATTAAGTTTTTCCTTTTTTTCAATATCCAATTACTGTGCCAATATAATTTGGGTGCTATTTGTATTTATATTATTAATTGTAAATTAGCCTTAAAATGTACAAAAATGAAAAATATTTTTTTAATGCTGTTGGTTTTAAATGGATTTGTATCCTGTAAAACAAGTGTTTATAAGTCGGAAAAGTTACATAACGTTAGTTTTCAGTCCGTTGAAATTGATACCTTATTTCAAGATCAAATAAGTATCAGAGCGATTCAAATTGATAAAAACAAAATCTGGTATGCTGCTGATAAAGGTAGATACGGGTTATATAATTTAGATACCAATCAAAAAATAGAGCACAAAATCACCAAGGATTCTTTGATACTTGATTTTAGGAGTATCGCTCAAACAGCCAATCATATTTTTATTCTCAATGTGGCAAATCCTGCAGTGTTGTATCAAATTTCAAAAGAGGAAAAGGATTCACAAATAGTATATCAGGAAAGCCATGAGAAGGTCTTTTATGATAGTATGCAATTTTGGGACGATACAGAAGGTATTGCTATGGGAGATCCAATCGCTGATTGTCTTAATATTATTACAACGCGCGATGGAGGCCGATCATGGAATAAAATTCCGTGCGATAAATTACCAAAAGTGATGCAAGGCGAAGCTGCTTTTGCGGCAAGCAATACTAATATTGTAATTAAAGGGAATAATACTTGGATTGTTTCTGGTGGAAAAAAAGCAAGGGTTTTTTATTCTCCTGATAAAGGAAAGAGTTGGACCGTTTTTGAAACTCCAATGGCACAAGGAAAGGCAATGACCGGAATTTTTACTGCCGATTTTTATGATGCAAAAATCGGTTTTGTAGCAGGAGGGGATTATGAAGATCAAAACCAGAATTTTTCCAATAAAGCCCGTACTGCGGATGGTGGGAAAACATGGGGGCTTATTGCTGAGAATCAAGGATTTGGGTATGCTTCCTGTGTGCAATATATTCCTGAAAGCAATGGTAAGAAACTCGTTACTGTGGGGACTTCAGGGGTTTATTACTCCTCGGATGGTGGTGAATCATGGCAACAAATAGCAAAGGATAAAAGTCTTATTACGCTCCGGTTCATAGATAAAAAAACGGCTGTTGCTGCAGGGAAAAATAAAATGATTCGGATCAATTTTAAATAACAAAAACATCCTAAGCTCAAGTTTTTACTTGTGTTTAGGATGTTTTATCGAACTAATAAAAAAAGATGTTATTTTTTATGCGCTTTGTTGCGGTATTGTTGCAACAGCTTTCTATTGAAGTCTTCCTCTGCTTTTTTAAGTTTTAAAATTTTTACAGATGGAAATATTTCTCTCAAATTTTGAACAAATTTCTTCCGTAAAAAAAACAATTCTTCTTCGGTTTCTTCTATTTGAACTAAAAATGAATTGGATTCTTTCTCCGTGATTTGATCTAAAGATCCATCATTCATTCTTCTCATGAAACTTTTCATTTTCTGATGTCTTAATTCAAATTGTTTGTCATCAAACAGGTTGTAAATAGGCCAGAATTTTTCGGCTTCACTAGTGGTCAAGTTTAACTCAGTTGTCAAAAAGGCTACTTTCAAAGCTTTAATTTGTTCTTTTTTCTCTTTCATGTTTTCATGTTGGCCATAAAAATTAAAGGAAAGAAGTAGCAACAGTATTGGGAATATTTTTTTATATTTCATTTTTGTTTTATTTATTGTAATCGGTGAACGCGTTTTTTATTCTAAAAGAAGATGCTCCAGATTAGCATTTTCGGATAAATGATCCTCTATAGCTTCATCTTCTAAAACTTCATTATCTGCTTTAATATTATTGATATCTTCGGTTTCTAATTCACTTATTAAATCATAAGGGTTTACACTCGATTGATAGGTTAAATAATTTTCCAGAGTGAGCGTGTCTATTTCGTTAGGGTTGCTTGCTGACGGGCTTAAAACAGGAATCATCAGGGCTATTACTAAAATTGCTGCAACCATTAGAATCCTGTTTTTTCTTTTTTGAAAAATAGAAAATACTTTTGGCTCCTCTATGGGTAATTGCTTCATCATTTTTGCTGAAAAATTTTCAAAATAATGGTCAGGAATCTTAAATCCAGTCTCAATTTTGGGCTCGTTTTCTAATTTAAATGTTTTCATACTATTCATTAGACAGTGGTATTGCAAAAAGGTTTAATTAGTAGATACAAATGCTTCTATTTTTTTTACAGCAAGGTGATAGGAAGCTTTTAATCCTCCAACTGAAGTGCCTAAAATAGCAGATATTTCCTCGTATTTTAGTTCTTCAAAATATTTCATTTTAAAAACTAACTGTTGTTTTTCAGGTAATAAAGCAATTGCTTTTTGTAATTTTAGTTGAATTTCGTTTCCATCAAAAAACACATCAGCTTCGAGATTATCAATAGTTTTACTTTGTAAAATTTCAGACGATACCGTATTGATTTTTGATTTTTGTTTCAAAAAAGTCAATGCTTCATTAGTAGCAATACGATACATCCAAGAGAAGAGTTTACTGTCTCCTTTAAAATTTTTTAAATTTTGAAATATTTTGATAAAAGTATTTTGCAAGATATCATCCGCATCATCGTGATTTAAAACAATGTTACGAATGTGATTGTATAACGGTCTTTGATACTCTTGTAACAACTGCTGAAACGCTTGATTTTGTGTTTTAGAGTTCAACAAGTTATTTATATATTCATGTTCGTCTTGCAAATTTTTTATTTATGAATTTAGAATACTCTTTATCAAAAAGGTTTAATTCGGAGGAAAGATAATATTAAAATTCAGATTGTTCTTCTTCCTTTTTTTGTGCAGGTTCCGGTGTTTTTACCGCTGGAGGTTTATTGATTGCTGCTGGAGCAAAGACTTTAGCAGGAATTACTTTTGGTTTTATTGGAAAGTAAATGTCAGTAATCCACTTTGATGGATTTTTTATTTCCGCTTTGCCGATGGTATAGTTCTCTAGGTGTGAAAATTTAGTGTCAATACTTATTTTGTTAGCATTGCTGTACGCTGTTGTTTTATCTAGCGCTTTTTTTATGTGTGAATAATCACCGGTTAAGGTTGTTTTCAAGGCTTCAAAAGGTTCAAGTTTACCGGATAAAATATCACTGCCTGAACTGGTTAAAATTTGATTTTTTATAGGGATACAAAAAGACAATCTACTCAATCCATTTACTGGATCGTAAGTGTGATAAATAATAAAAGGCTTTCCATTCAATTCTATATTGTTTTGTTCACAAAAAAGAATGATTTTTGGAAAAACGATTCGGGCATTTTTAGTGATATTTGAAATTTTGCTTGTAAAAGTTTGGTGCAAATAAAAAGTTGCTAGTTTTTTTACCACACCTTTTACCTTTATTTGATGGGTATTTATCTCGTAAACTAGTGTTTTGTCTAGATTAGCCAAGCTTTTTTCCTGCATGGCACCTATAACTGTATCGATACCGCCGTTTAACGCAGCAGTGATCTTCATAACGAAACTCATTTTCCCGGTGGTTTTCCAGGTGACCTTTGTTCCGCCAACCGTGTCTTTTAAACTCAAGAAAACGGATGATACCCCTCCGTTGTAATTTATTTTTTGAGAAATACTTTCATTTTCTTTTACAAAAACCGTTTGCATATCCCCTTTGACTTCTTTTCCTTCCCAAGTGAAGGAAGCTCCCTTTCCTACAGTGTTTTTAGGATAGGTGATTATAATTTCAGGATCTTCAACGATCCAGGCACCAAAATCCTGCCAATTTTTATAATCATTAACAAAATTAAATACCGTTGATTTAGGAGAATTAATAACATGACTTCTTTGTACAGCGAATTCCCCTTTTTGTGTAGCTACAAAAATGGATAAAGCCACTAAACTAAGCAGCAACAAAAGAAATAAATATTTTATAATCCTCATGATATCTAATTGTATTAATTTTTGTAAAGTTAAAAATTTAATTTACAAGTCGCCAAAAGTGTTAAATAAAAAAACGCGACTTGAATGTTTTAATTAAATAGTTGTTTTACGAAAGGAATACTTTAGGAGAATGATTTCTAGAATAAAATTTATAGGGGACATGTTCAGGTAGCACTATTTGGCACCTTGCACTAATTAGCAATTAGGATTTGTTTTTAAAATAAGAAAAGAACAAATTAAAAAAAGTCCTCTTTTCAGAAGACATTTAAAAAAAACTAACGTTTGAAAAAGACTTTTATCAAAAATAAAATGCCAATAAAAACTCCAAACCCAATTAAAATTTTATAATTTCCTTTATAAAATTTTCGGTGTAACGCTAAATCTTTTCGGTAGGCATAAATCATTGCAATACTGAATGCAACAAAAAAAAAGCCGGCAAAAATGAATTGTCCCTGACTAAACATACTTTATATTATTTTTGACAAATTTAGCTATTTGTTTAATAATAGTTTGCTAATTTGTATTTTCATTTAATAAAATTTAAATTATGCAAAAACAAATTAATGCCGTCAAAGAATTCCATACCGCTTTCAAAATTGGGCATAGCGAAACTCCAATAGCCGGCTTAGCTGAAACCAAACATATCCTTCGTTTCAATTTGATGAAAGAAGAGAATGAAGAATATTTAGAGGCTGTTCAGAATAATGATTTAATAGAAATTGCCGATGCATTAGGCGATATGATGTACATTTTATGCGGAACGATTATTGAGCATGGGCTGCAAGACAAAATAGAAGCCGTTTTTGATGAAATTCAACGTAGTAATATGAGTAAGTTGGGTCAGGATGGGGAGCCTATTTACCGTGAAGATGGTAAGGTCATGAAAGGGCCAAATTATTTCAAGCCTGATTTCTCTAAAATAATTGGTAAATAGAGGTAGAAATTTCAGAAATTCTTTGATGATGTGTATGATATAAAAAAGCGATTTTCACACTGAAAATCGCTTTTTTTTAATTTTTAAATCTTTGAATTATACTTTAACAGTCCAGCCAAAAGGATCCGCATCTAATTTATTTTGGATATTTTCTAATTTAGTTTTCAGTTGCAAAGCCATTGTGTTTTCAATTTTTGGTAATTCATGATACACATCCTGATAGGAGAATCCTGAAATGGGACTTACCACAGCAGCTGTTCCTGCACCAAAAATTTCTTTTAAAGTTTCGTTTTTAAATGCCTCAACAAGTTCAGATACTAAAACTGAACGAATTTCTACATTTATACCTTCACTCCTTGCTAAATCAATCAGTGTTTTTCGAGTAACACCATCAAGTATTCTTTCACTTACAGGAGCCGTTAATAATGTGTCATTTATTCTAAAAAACACATTCATCGTACCGGCTTCTTCTAATTTTGTGTGTGTGGCATCATCAGTCCAGATTATTTGTTGAAAGCCTTCTTTATTTGCTAAATTAGTTGGATAAAATTGGGCTGCATAATTTCCGGCTGCTTTTGCAGCTCCAATTCCACCATTAGCCGCCCTGCTGTAATGCTCCGCAATTATTACTTTTACATCACCTGAATAATAAGAGGAAACAGGCGATAAAATAATCATGAACTTATATTCATTTGATGGGTTTGCAATTACTCCGGTACCTGTTGCAATCATAAAGGGTCTGATATATAAGGCATTTCCTTTTCCTTTTTTTATCCATGCTTCGTCTAATTGCAGCAATTGATTTAAACCATTCAGGAATATATCTTCTGGAACTTCCGGCATAGCCATCCTAACAGCAGAGGTGTTGAAACGGCTGTAGTTTTGATCGGGTCTAAAAAGCCAAACGTCATTGTTCTCATCTTTGTACGCTTTCATACCTTCAAAAATAGCTTGACCATAATGAAAAACTCTTGACGATGGATCTAACAAAAAAGGTGCGTAAGGCTTAATGACTGGTTGTTGCCATTCCCCATTTTTAAAATCACATTCAAATAAATGATCTGAAAAAACAGATCCAAAGCTTAAACTTTTAAAATCAACTTCATTTATTTTTGAAGTGGGTGCTTTAATTATTTCAATTTTGCTAGTTTGAGTTGTACTCATGATAATGTATTGTTTATTTTTATATGTTACTACAATTGGGTATTAAAATCTTGATTATGCAAAAAGAACTTTAATAATTGCAAAATTAAATAAAAATCACTAAAATACTTGACAAAACACCATTAATTATAGCCTTTACGTACGATTTATTTATTTTTGAAAAAACAGAAAAAATCAGCATCAATTTTATGGGATTTGCATAATAAATGTACTTTATTTAGGACAATCATTTTAGTTTTGATTAAATTTGGACTGCTCATATAATTATAAAACTTCAAATAACCTCAAATAATAATTTTGAAAAGAGAAATAATACAAACACTTGATGGTTCCACAACCATACGAATAGAGGAATGGGATGAGTGTTATCATTCTAAACATGGAGCCATTCAGGAAGCGCAACATGTCTTTATTAAAAACGGACTTTCCTTATTTCAAAATAAAGCGGTTTCTATTTTAGAAATTGGTTTTGGTACCGGATTGAATGCTTTTATTACCTTATTAGAAGCAAAAAAAATGAATCAGTCTATCGATTATGTTGGCGTAGAGGCATATCCTATATCTCCTGACGAAGTTTTATGTATGAATTATGTTACAGAGTTGAATGCTGCTCAAGAAAGTGACATTTTTATAGCAATGCATCAAAGTGTCTGGGGAGAGAAAATAGCGCTTAGTAATGATTTTTTGTTGACTAAAAGAAAGCAGTTTTTTGAAGTAATTGACGACAATAACACATTTGATTTGATTTACTTTGATGCTTTTGGTTACAGAGTGCAGCCTGAATTATGGAGTACGGATATTTTTAAAAGAATGCATACAGCACTGAAAAGTAATGGAGTTTTAGTGACTTATGCAGCCAGAGGAGTTGTAAAAAGGAGCATGTTAGAAGTAGGTTTTACGGTTGAAAAATTAGCCGGACCACCAGGAAAAAGAGAAATGTTCAGAGCTACTAAAAAATAAATGTTTGTTAAGTGGCTTATTATCAATAATATATTATATTTTTGATCAAAAGTAGTACGAAAAATAAAAAAACTAAAAACTACGTTAAATAACTATGTTCTAGTTGTAAAAAATGTATTTTTACATCACTTTCAATTAAAATCTAACCTAAAATCTTCATTAATTATGTCGAAAATCATGTATGATTATACTAAATCAGTTTTAGAAAGAGTAAGCTTTGATGTTATGCTTTTTAGCAAAGAATTAGAAAAAGCTATTAAGACATTATTGCCCTATGAAATGGATCAATTACGGGAGTGGTTATTAAATTTCACTATTGGTAAACCGGAACTAAAGCACTGTTTACTAATAGTAAATTCATAGTAAAAAAGGAACCATAAACGGTTCCTTTTTTTATTTTTTTGCGATGGGACTTATTATCTGAACATTTTGAAAAACAATTGCTCCTTTTACAACTCCTGTTATGGTATTTCGAAGTGCATCTATTATTTGAATTTTTAATTCGCTTTTAGGAAAAATCAAACTGACTTCTCTTGCAGGCTTAGGTTCTTTAAAATGACGAAGTTTTAGCTTGTCTTTTTCTTTTAAATCTAAGGTATGCAAATAAGGAAGCAGCGTTGTTCCCAGACCTTCATCAGCTAGTTTTATCAAGGTTTCAAAACTGCCACTTTGTATTTGAAAATGGTTGATTTCATTTTTACCAGTACTCTTGCATAAGTTTAAAATTCCTTCTCTAAAACAATGTCCGTCTTGTAATAATAAAATTTCATCCAAGTTTAAATCTGAAACTTCTATTTCTTCTTTTTGAAAATTATGGTGGTTTTCAGGGATGTACGCAACAAAAGGTTCGAAATACAAGACTATTTCTTTAATTTTTTCTTCCATCAAAGGAGTTGCGGCAATTGCAGCGTCCAGGTGTCCATTATTGAGTTTAATAATAATTTCTTCGGTATTTAACTCTTCAATAATAAGTTTTACTTTTGGATATTTTTTTATAAAATTATTTAGAAACATTGGCAATAAAGTAGGCATGATTGTTGGAATGATGCCTAATCTAAATTCACCGCCTATAAAACCTTTTTGTTGTTCAACAATATCTTGTATTCTATCAGCTTCATTGACTATATTTTTTGCCTGGTTTACAATTTTATACCCGATATCAGTTAGCTGGATTGGTTTTTTGGTACGGTCAAATATTTGAATACTTAATTCTTCTTCTATTTTTTGAATTTGCATACTCAGTGTAGGTTGAGTAACAAAACATTTTTCTGCAGCAAGAGTGAAATTCTTGTGTTCAGCTACTGCAAGTACGTATTTTAATTGAGTAATTGTCATGGTTATAATTATATCTGATACAAATTTAATAAAACAATAACTTTTTATTATAGTGTTTTTCGTTAATCTTACACTAAATTTGTCATATAACGGAAATAAATATAAAACAACATTAAAATGAAAACAAATATTTTAGGTTTACCGGTAAAAGAGTCAGAATTAATAGCAACTGAACTAAATGTTTTGTTAGCTAATTTCCAAGTATATTATCAAAATTTAAGAGGAATTCATTGGAATATTAGAGGAAAGCGTTTTTTTGATTTGCATGTAAAATTTGAGCAATTATACACGGATTCTCAAATAAAAATTGATTTAATTGCTGAAAGAGTTCTCACTGTTGGTGGAACGCCGCTCCATACGTTTGAAGACTATATAAAAAACAATCAATTAGTAGTTGGTAAAAATATTTCAAATGATGAAAAAGCAGTACATTTAATTGTTACATCACTATCTCATTTATTAAAGATTGAAAGAGTAATTCTTGACAAATCGGCACAAATCAATGATGAAGGTACAAATGCGATGATGAGTGATTTCATTTCTGAACAAGAAAAGACAATCTGGATGATGCAGGCCTGGCTTGAAGAAAGTTTGTAACACTTAAAATTCAAAAAAAAACCAGATAAAAATGATGCATTTTTATCTGGTTTTTTTTTGAATTTTATTTTTTTTAAAATAAATAAAAACTGTTACTTTTATTATAAACTAAATTCTATTTTTGCGACAATGAAAATGATATCTAAAATATTTTTAATTCTATTTTTAGCTTTCCTTGTCACCCCAACTATTGTTGCGGTGATTGAGAAAAGTTCAGATATCTCTGTTTTCTATAGTTTTTCTGAAGAGGAACACGTTCACAAAGAAATTAAAGTATTATTTAGTTCTGAATCTTCTTTGGAAATAATTATTGCAACAAAATTATCTTCTAGTGCTATTCTTTCTGAAAATTTATCAAAGCATGATAATATTACCTCTTCTATATTTATACTACCACCCAACCAAGTTTAAGACAGTGTTGGTTTTAGTGTTTCTTAAATCAATTTTCACATACTTTCAACGTGAAAACAGCTCTTTGTATTCAATCTTTAGTTTGGTATTATGACAAGAAAAATTAATCTTTTTGCTACCCTTAAATCTGATTTTGCATCAGGATTAGTGGTTTTTTTAGTAGCTTTGCCCTTGTGTTTGGGTATTGCAATGGCTTCGGGTGCTCCATTATTTTCAGGAATTATTTCAGGAATTGTTGGAGGAATTGTCGTTGGGTATTTAAGTACATCACACATCAGTGTTTCAGGCCCTGCAGCAGGTCTTACCGCAATTGTTCTTATCGCAATAACGGATTTAGGTGCATTTGATGTTTTTTTGACGGCTGTTTTTATAGCAGGTCTAATACAATTAGTTCTAGGATTTCTTAAAGCAGGAAGTATATCTAATTATTTTCCAACAAATGTCATCGAAGGAATGCTGGCCGGTATTGGAATTATAATTATTTTAAAACAATTGCCTCATGCCTTTGGATACGATAGCGATTTTGAAGGCGATTTAGCTTTTATGCAAAAGGACGGAGGTAATACATTTTCAACCTTATTAAATATTTTTGATTATATTCAGGTTGGATCTATAATTATCACTTTAATCTCTGTAGCGGTATTGATTTCCTGGAATAAAGTCCCTTTTTTGAAGGATTTAAAATTAGTTCCTGGTGCATTGGTTGCTGTAGTTTTAGGTGTTGTTTTGAATGAGATTTTCATCAGAACAGGAAGTCCGTGGGCTATTACTAACGAGCATTTAGTTTCTTTACCGGTTCCTACCAGTCTGGAGGAATTTAAGACGATTATAGTTACTCCCAATTTTTCTGGGATTTCGAATCCAAAAGTTTGGATAGTAGCCTTTACTATTGCAATAGTCGCTTCGATAGAAACGTTATTGAGTATTGAAGCAGCAGACCGAATGGATATTCAAAGACGTTATACGCACACTAATATGGAATTGAAAGCACAAGGTGTTGGAAATGTGATAAGCTCACTTCTAGGAGGTCTTCCCTTGACCTCGGTAATTGTGCGTACCTCAGCAAATTCTAATTCAGGTGCTAAATCAAAGATGTCTACTATAATTCATGGGGTACTATTATTAGTGAGTGTACTTGTAATTCCTGTTATCCTGAATAAAATTCCATTGGCTACATTAGCCGCAATTTTAATTTTGGTTGGTTACAAGTTAGCTAAACCAGCCACTTTCAAACATTTTTTGGAAAAAGGGAAATATCAATTTGTTCCTTTTATTGCGACTCTATTAGCAGTTGTTTTTACGGATTTATTAAAAGGGGTGGCATTAGGAATTGTCATCAGTATTATTTTTGTTTTAAAAGGAAACCTGAAAAGAGCTTACAGTTTTAGAAAAGAAGAATATGAAGATGGTGATGTTATCCACATTGATTTGGCGCAAGAAGTTTCTTTTTTGAACAAAGCAGCCATCAAATATACTTTAAACGAGATTCCTGAAAATTCTAAAGTGATAATTGATGCCAAAGACACCGTGTATATAGCGCATGACATTTTAGATTTGATATATGAATTCAAAACAACAAGAGCTATAGATCATAATATAAAAGTCAAACTCAAAGGATTTAAAAAAGCCTATGATTTAGAAAATACTCAAGAAACCAAAAACCATGTAACTATTGAGCATTATTATGATGCAGCAAAAAGGGTAATGGTTAAACGAGAGGTGCCTGACGAAGAATTCACTAAAAATAAAAATTAATTTCGCACTAATAAATTTAAAAATGAGTCCTTTACAAAGCATTAATTTGTCACTAAGTAAGGATATAAACAAAATAAGTACACAACGATTATGAGTGATTTTTATAAAAAAATACTGGAAAATAATGAAAAATGGGTAGAAACATCTTTGGCTTCTGATCCTAATTATTTTGAAGACCTGGCCAAAGGGCAAACACCACCCTTATTATGGATAGGCTGTTCTGACAGCAGGGTTCCTGCAAATGAAATTATAGGAGCTAAACCAGGCGAAGTTTTTGTTCATAGAAATATTGCTAATATGGTGGTTCATTCAGATATGAATATGTTGAGTGTACTGGATTACGCAGTAAATGTATTAAAAGTAAAACATGTACTGGTATGCGGACATTATGGTTGCGGCGGTGTCAAAGCAGCTATGGGTAATGATTCTATTGGCATCATTGACAACTGGATTCGTCACATAAAAGATGTCTATCGTTTGCACAGTGCCTACTTAGATTCTATTTTAGATGAAACAGAGCGATTCAACACTTTTGTAGAATTGAATGTTAAAGAACAAGTTTATGATTTGGCTAAAACTTCAATTGTTCAGGCAGCATGGCGAAATGGTCAGGACTTAACCTTACACGGATGGGCTTATGGTCTTAATTCCGGTTTTGTAACGGATTTAGAGGTGAATATCAGTTCCGAAAAAGATTTGGATGAAGTCTATCAGTTGAAATTTTAATCCCCAAAATTTGTAATAAATAAAAGCCGCTCTTAGTGGCTTTTTTTATTCGTCATCAAGATTTTCGTTAAAAGCGGAGGGTAGTAGTTGAGGTATAAATTTAATTAAAATAGGCAGCAATAAGCTACCGCCAGGAAGAAGGAATATAGTCAACGACGGAATGGTTTTGCAAATTTCCAGTAATTGTTTCTTGACTTTTTTCTTCTCTTTCTCGTCTAAATCCCTGCGAGTAGAGTAGGCTAATAGTACCATTAACTCCTTACTTTGTGCGATTTCCTTAGACAATCTGTTCTTATTACGACTAATCAGTGTGACCACACTTTGAGTCGTTTGGGCATAAAAATGTTTTACTGGATTTGAATAATTAAAATAAGGAATTTCCTTTTTATGTTTCGTAATAAAGGCATTCGTATTGCGGATACTTTCATCCGAAAAACCATCCGGGATCGAAACCGTTTTAGCCAGTGAATGCAAAAAATAAGCTTCATTATCTTCAATTTCTCCATCACTCCATAAAGCCATTCCTGCAAGATCTATCAAATAGTATTTTTCTAAGTCATTTGAAAAATAATCTAGTTCAAGTGTCTCTAAGCTTTGTACTGACACCTTAGAGAATTTACTGTAGCGAATAGAAGCTTCAAAAAGCTTGATTAATAAATCATCGTATTGAGATTTTTTTGTTTTAATTTTTAAAGCAAGTGTGACCACATTTACAATAGTTTCCTCGATCTTTTTTAAATACTTTTCCGGAATTTCGCCATGAATTAAGTATTGGCGAAAGGCCAAGACATCAATAAACAGTAAGGCATTAGTTACTAGGTGAGAAAAATTTTTACTGATGATGCTATCATTTGTTTGAACACGCTCATCAATTATTTTTTCTAAAGTTAAAGCAGGAGAATTCTTTGGCAGTATTTTTTTAAATAGGTTAAAGCCTTGAGGATTCATTTGATTGTAAAAAGTAACGGCTTGTTTAATGAAATTATCAGGGCTGATATTTTCATTTGTTAAACAAAAAACTGCATGCAAAGTATTTAAAAGTGCGACTTTTGAAATCTCTTCTTTGAACCAACCCTTAGTTTCAATAGGTGCTACAGTTTCAAATGCAATGATATGGCCATATATAAAACCTGTTTCTCTAACTTTTTGATAAAATATATCGGTAGTTTTTGAAACCGTTTCTTTTGAAAACTTTTGTTCAATAAAAAATTTATCTATCCAACCTGATGCTGAAGGGTTAATCATTGCTTTAATTTGAAGGTACAAAGCTATACTTTTTTTCGTAATTTTAACTTCTGTTTTTTAGTTTAACACAGATATTACTTTTAATTAGTATTGGTTTTTTTAATTTTGAACAGTACGGATTTCTAATGAATAATTATTAAAAAATGAAGTCTCAGAGGCCCCTTTTTTTTAAATAAAAAACCCGGAATCCTACTTTTTAATTCAGGGCTTTTATTGTTTTTTAAGAATTAAATAAGTTTTCGGCAGCATCCCAATCAACTACATTCCAAAAAGAGTTTATATAATCAGCTCTTCGGTTTTGATTTTTAAGATAATACGCATGTTCCCAGACATCTAAAGCTAAAACGGGTTTTCCTTTAAGTCCCTTCCCTCGTAATCGCATCAAAGGATTGTCTTGGTTTGCCGTAGAACCTATTACTAATTTTCCGTCTTGCACCACTAACCAGGCCCAACCGGAACCAAATCTTTTCATAGATGCATCACTAAATTGTTTCTTGAATTCATCAAAAGAACCAAAAGTTGTGGTTATGGCTGCTGCCAATTTGCCTTTTGGAATACCACCACCATTAGGTTTCATTAAACTCCAAAACAAGCTGTGATTGTAATGTCCGCCTCCGTTATTCCGAATGGCTTCTGGGAATTTAGACATTTTTTCAAAGATATTTTCTAAAGATTTTGAATAATCAATTAAGTTTTTATCCAAAGTATCAATGGCTTTATTCAAATTTGTCACATAAGCTTGATGGTGTTTGCTGTAGTGAATTTCCATTGTAGCTTTATCAATATGAGGCTCTAATTCATTATAGCTATAACCTAATTTAGGAAGACTGTAGGTTCCAGGAGTATCTGTGAAAGCTGCTTCATAGGGTTGATTGTCAATTTGCAGTACTGGCTGGGCAGCAAATGCAGCATTGAATAATCCAGAGCCAATAATTGTACCTGTAGACAATAGGGCCGTTTTTTTTAAAAAATTTCTTCGTGTATTATTATTTTCCATAATTTATTTGTTAGTCTTAAATAGGGATTAAATATTTGTATAAAAATAATCATTAATAGACCGACTTGGGTTAATAAAGACTTAAAATTTGATTTGTTTTACCTACAATGATATTTTGAATATCTATTTTTTTTACGGAAATTATATAAATTTCATTTTGAATTGGCATATCCTGAAATTAACAAGTATTTAAAAATGAAGTAATTAGTTGCTTTTTTAACAAGTTGAATTTAAACAAAAAAACCATTCGTTTTGCGAATGGTTTTTTTAGTTTAAAATTAATTCTTAGTTGTGGCTAAAGCCAGAACTACAACATTGTTGATGCATAAAGCTATTGGACTCCTCATGCCATGGGAAATTAGCATTGTATGCGTTGTTTTCCCAATAAAAATTTTCTCTTTTTTTAGGTTCGTTACCTATTTCATTCATTGTTTCGGATTCGTACATTCGGCCATTTGCGATGGTATACAATAACGTATTGGAGTTTTGGATATTTTCTAATGGGTTTTTATCCAAAACTAAAATGTCAGCCAATTTTCCGGTTTCTAATGAACCAATATCTTTTCCGGCTCCGATATAATTGGCTGCATTAATGGTGGCTGTTTTCAAACTTTCTAAATTGCTCATTCCACCTTGCTGTATACTCCATAATTCCCAGTGTGCTCCCATTCCTTGCAACTGTCCGTGTGCTCCCATATTGACTTTTACGCCATTATCAGCAAGCGTTTTTACGGTTTTAGACGTAAGAATATGATCGTTTTCATAATCTTCATCAGGAGCCATCATGCGGTATCTCGAGCGGGAATCAATTACGGCCCTTGGGGTGAATTGGAGTAGTTTTTTGTTTTCCCAAACATTTGTTTTTTGATACCAATAATATTCGGCATTCAATCCGCCATAATTTACGATTAGGGTAGGAGTATATCCTACTTTACTTGTACCCCAAAGTTCGAGTACATCTTTATAAACGGGTGCCACCGGTATATTATGCTCCACTCCGGTATGACCGTCAATCACCATGGTCATGTTAGTAAAGAAGGTCGAGCCGCCTTCTGGTACCACATTAATTTCTTCTTCTCTGGCCGCTTGCAATACCTGTTGACGTTGGTCACGTCTTGGTTGATTATAGCTTTTTACAGAAAGTGCTCCAAAAACTTTGGTCCGTTTTACTGCAAAACGAGCGTCATCAATAGTATTGACAATTGCTTTAAAGTCTCCTTCAGCACCGTACAAAATAAATCCGGTTGAATATATTCGGGGTCCTACAATGGCACCACTTTTTACCATTTCCGAAAGGGTAAAAATAGATTCCGTGTTAGAAGACGGATCATGCGATGTCGTTACTCCAAAGGCTAAATTTGCATAGAAAGGCCAATTTTGTTGGGTGGTTAATCCATAACGAAAAGCACCTACATGGGCATGAGCATCTACCATTCCGGGCATAATAGTTTTACCAGTCAGGTCATAAACCATAGCCGTTTCAGGAATACGAATGTCACTTGCATTACCAATGGCCTCAATCCGATTTTCATTGATTATTATACTACCGTTTTCAATCACTTTGTCGCCGTCCATAGTGATGATACGAGCATTCGTCAGGGCAATTCTGCCTTTTGGTTTATCAACTTTTGATTTTAAATCTATTTTAATACCTATATCAGATGGTTTTTCAACTTTTTCAGGTGAATCCGGTAAAAAAGTAAATCTGTTTTTTACGGCATTCGAAAAATAAGTATTGCCTAACATCCACATCACGTTTTTGCTATTGGGAGACCAATGTAAATTAATTCCAGCCTCTTTTGACAATTCTGACACAGGTACATTCGTAGTTTTTTCGTCCAAATCTACTTCTTGGCCGTTGATGTTTAATGGAGCCACATAAGCTTTGTGTAAATGGGTGAAAGCGATCCACTGATTGTCTGGACTTGGCACCAATCGGTTAGCATATTTGGATTTAATATGGGTGCGTTCTTCTTTTCCGTTAAGGTCAACACTTTTGAGTTCTTTGGTTAAATCCCCAAAAAAGACTCCCCCAGTTTGGAAGAAAATACGATTTCCTTCTTTAGTAAACACAGGATATTCTCCTTTTGAGGTAATAAATTTTGATTTGCCACCTGTAACATTCATGGTGTAAATCCCTGGTTTTTTTGAAAAAGCAAAACCTTGATCCATATTTCCGCCTTCCTTGACGTAGACAATTGTTTTTTGGTCAGGAGAGAGACTTGGTGTTCTGTAAATTCCTTTTTCAGAGGTTAATTTAACAGATTTTTTACTTTCTAAATTAATTTTTCTGATAGCGCCTAAATTTGTGTCGTTCCAACTAACATAAATTATCTCTTTACCATTAGCGGTAAAAGTAGGTTCTGCTTCAAAATCAGTATCTGTAGTCAATCGTTTTGGACTTCCATTAGGCAAGCTTTTAGTCCATAAATATCCTAAAGCTCTAAAGACTACTGTTTTTCCATCGGGAGCGGTTACAGCATCACGGATCATTTTTACTGTAAAGTCATTGTCAGTTATTGGAGTATCAGAATGTACCCGATCTGCAATGTCAATAGCGACATCGGCTGTGAAAGGAATCTGTGTTACCTGATTTGTTTTTGTATTTATTTTTTGAATTTTACCTCCGGTCCAAATTATAATGTCTTCATTGTTTGGCATCCAATTGAAATTGGGATACACACCAAACAAAGCCCAAGCGGCTTGTTGATCTTTGTTAAGTTTATCATAAACGGGACCTTCTTCACCTGTTTCTAAATTATGAACATACAAAACCGTTGCGGTACGCACTCGTTTTACATACGCTAACAGTTTACCATCTCTTGAAATTTGTGGTCGAGCGGCGCCTCCCGGACCACCCGTAATTTTTTCTGTTTCTCCCGTTTCAAAATCATAACGATTGATAGCATAGATTTCACTGTTAGGATCTTTATTGTATTTGAAATAACCACCCGGAGAAACGTCTTCACTGTAATACATGTATTTGCCATCAGGAGAAATTACGGGTTCGTTAACATCTTGCTGGTCGTTTTTTCGTTTGGTCAATTGTACGCCACTACCACCGCTAATGTGGTATTGCCACATTTCACCAGCGCCAAGAGAACGGCTTGATGTAAAGTGTTTTCTTGCTACCAGATAATTGCCGTTGGGCATCCAAGTCGCATTGTTCAGTAGTTGAAAATTTTCCTTAGTGATTTGTCTCACTTCACTTCCATCGGCTTTCATGAACCAAATATTATCGCCACCACCAGCATCGCTAGTGAACGAAATGTGTTTTCCGTCAGGGCTGAATCTGGGTTGTACTTCAAAAGGAATACCGGAACGAAGTATTTTTGCTGTTCCGCCTGTTATAGGCATTTGGTAAATATCTCCCAAGAGATCAAAAACGATAGTTTTCCCGTCTGGACTCACATCGAGGTTCATCCAAGTTCCTTCGGATGTGGTAAATTTATGGGCCTTGTAATTGAATTCTTTTCCAGGTTTTGCGACATCCCATTTCGGCTTTTCCTGTCCATAAATGGTGGAAATAAAAGAAAATGCGAGTAGAAATAAGCTTGTTTTTTTATTCATTAAAAAGAAATTAAATAGTGATTGAGGATAAATATAGGTAATAAAAATGAAGTAGTTTGTATTTCGCTTTAGATCTTATTGGTATAAAAGCAAAAAAACACCCGCAGTCGCGAGTGGTTTTTGTATCAATTAAAGCAGTAAAAAGATCTTTGTAATTAAAAACAATATTCATTTTCAGTTACTAATTTAACCGTTATTGTTTCTCTTAATCCTACAACATTTGGCATATTTGTATATTTAGTAAAACGACGTAGTCCCATCAACATCATACGTTGTTCATCGCCTTCAGCAAAGGAAATAACACTTTCTTTTCCTTTTTGAGTAACAATATCTACGGCTTTATACAAGTATAATTTGGCCATTGCAATTTGCTCTTGTACTTTAGTTTCTCCTTCTTTTTTGGCTAACTTCTCCGTTCTAAGGATTGTGCTTTCAGCCATATAGATTTCGATTAAAATATCTGAAGCGGCCATCAATAACTGTTGGTGTGCATCTAAATCCGGGCCATATTTTTGAACAGCTCCACCGGCTACCATTAAGAATGCTTTTTTTAATTTGCCAATCATTTCTTTTTCTTCTGCAAACAATTCAGAATAATCAGGAGTTTCAAAAGAAGGAATTCCCATTAATTCTTCTTGTACTTTTGATGCAGGTCCAAGTAAATCAACATGACCTTTCATCGCTTTTTTAATCAGCATCCCTACTGAAAGCATTCTGTTGATTTCGTTAGTTCCTTCGTAAATACGGGCAATTCTGGCATCTCTCCAAGCACTTTCCATCGGAGTGTCCTCAGAGAATCCCATTCCGCCAAAAATTTGAATACCTTCATCAGCACAATTTTGTACATCTTCAGAAACGGCCACTTTAAGGATTGAACATTCAATAGCATATTCTTCAACGCCTTTCAATTCTGCTTCCTGATGTGAAACTCCTTCGGCTTCACGAGCTATAATTCTGTCTTCAATATCTTTTGCAGCGCGGTAGGAAGCGCTTTCTCCAGCGTAACAACTTGTAGCCATTTCTGCTAGTTTTGCACGGATAGCACCAAACTGAGAAATTGCAGTATTGAACTGGATTCTTTCATTAGCATATTTCACTGAACCTGAAATAACTCTGCGCTGTGCATCCAAACAAGCAGCTGCTAATTTGATGCGACCTACATTCAAAGCGTTCATGGCAATTTTGAAACCGTTTCCTCTTTCGGACAACATGTTTTCTACAGGAACTTTTGTTTCATTAAAGAAAACCTGACGCGTAGAGGAAGCACGTATTCCTAATTTATGCTCTTCTTCGCCCATTGATATTCCGTTATCAGCTGTGTTTTCTATGATAAAACCAGTGATATTTTTATCATCACCAATACGGGCAAAAACGATAAACAATGAACAAAATCCAGCGTTTGAAATCCACATTTTTTGTCCTGTGATTTTGTAATGTGTACCATCTTCTGATAAAACAGCTTTTGTTTTTCCAGAATTAGCATCAGATCCTGCGCCTGGCTCTGTCAAACAATAGGCTCCAAACCATTCGCCAGAAGCTAATTTAGGAACGTATTTTTGCTTTTGTTCTTCTGTTCCGTACAAAGTTATTGGCATAGTCCCAATTCCGGTATGTGCTCCAAAAGCAGTTGAAAATGAACCTGTTGCTCCCGAAATATAATCACAAACCAACATTGTTGATACAAATCCCATTCCTAATCCACCATAAGCTTCAGGTACAGCAACTCCTAAAAGTCCTAAGTCCCCAGCTTTTTTCATGGTTTCTTGTGTATACGCATAATCCTTTTTCTCAAAACGATCTTTGTGTGCCCACAATTCTTTATCTACAAATTCTTTTACAGAGTCACGCATCATTAATTGCTCTTCTGAAAAATCTTCTGGTGTAAAGATATCTTCGCACTTTGTTTGTTTAACTAAAAACTGACCGCCACGGGTTACGTTTTTTTCAATTGTATCTGCCATTTCTTGTTATTTTAAATGATGAATTTTATTTATAAATTGAATTGTCAATATTGTCATTCCAAACAAGGAGGAATCTCAGTAGCTAATTCTGCATTAATAGTAAAGATTCCTTCTTTGTCGGAATGACAAACGGATGGAAATCTTTGACTACAAAAGTTCGTAAACCCCAGCAGTTCCTTGTCCAGTTCCCACACACATACTCACAATTCCGTATTTGTTGCCTCTTTTTTTCATTTCGTCGAAGAGTTGAACAGACAGTTTTGCTCCGGTACAGCCCAGTGGATGTCCCATTGCAATTGCTCCACCGTTGACGTTTACGATATCAGGATTCAATCCTAATTCACGAATAACGGCTAACGATTGTGATGCAAAAGCTTCGTTTAATTCAATTAAATCAACATCATTTAATGTTAATCCTGCTTGTTTCAATGCTTTTGGAATCGCTTTTACCGGGCCAATTCCCATTAATCTTGGTTCTACTCCTGCCGAAGCGAAGTTCACCAAACGAGCAATAGGAGTAAGGTTCAGTTCCTTAACCATTTCTTCGCTCATGATTAGAACAAAAGCGGCTCCGTCACTCATTTGAGAAGAATTCCCGGCAGTTACACTTCCGCCTTCTTCAAAAACAGGACGTAAACCAGCCAAAGCTTCTACTGAAGTTCCAGCTCTCGGGCCTTCATCTTTATTTACGATATAGGATTTGGTTTCTTTTTTACCATTTTCATTGATAAATGTTTGTTCTACCGTAATAGGAACAATTTGTTTGTCAAATTTGCCTTCGGCTTGTGCTTTAAGAGCTTTCAGGTGTGAGTTGTAAGCAAACTCATCTTGGTCTGCACGAGACACATTGAATTGTTTGGCAACAGCTTCTGCAGTTAGCCCCATTCCCCAATAGTAATCTTCGTTCCCCGCTTTTGCAACAGCATAATCCGGAGTTGGTTTGTACCCTCCCATTGGAATAAAACTCATGCTCTCGGCACCACCGGCAATAATACAATCTGCCATTCCCGATTGAATTTTGGCTGTAGCCATACCAATTGTTTCTAATCCTGACGCGCAATAACGGTTTACGGTTACACCTGGTACATCTTCGATTTTCAATCCCATTAAGGAAATTAATCGTCCCACGTTTAGTCCTTGTTCTGCTTCTGGCATGGCATTTCCTACCATCACGTCATCGATACGTTTTTTGTCAAAATCAGGCAACTCATTCATCATAAACTGAATGGTTTCTGCTGCCAATTCATCAGGACGTTTAAATCTAAACACGCCTTTTGGGGCTTTCCCCACGGCTGTTCTGTATGCTTTTACTATATAGGCTGTTTTCATTTTTTTTTTTTAAGAGTTGAGAATATAGAGAATAAATAATAGACTTTAAATTTTGTTTTTAATCTATATTCTATTCTCCTTGTTCTATTTTCTAATTGCGTAACGGTTTTCCTTTGGTTAACATAAACTGGATTCTTTCTAATGTTTTTCTTTCTGTACAAAGAGATAAGAATGCTTCACGTTCCAGATCCAATAAATATTGTTCGGTTACTAAAGTTGGTTCTGATAAATCTCCACCAGCCATAACATAAGCTAGTTTGTTAGCGATTTTCTTGTCGTGTTCCGAGATGTATTTTCCGGCTTCCATTTGGTCTGTTCCTACTAAGAACATTCCCAAAGCTTGTTTTCCAAGAACTTTTACGTCGCTTCTGCGAATTGGTTGTGTGTAACCTGCTTCTGCCATTAATAAAGCGTGTTTCTTTGCTTCAGCAATCTGACGGTCTTTATTCACAACGATGATATCTTTTCCGTGTTGTAAAAGTCCGGTATCAAAAGCTTCGTAACCTGAAGTAGATACTTTTGCCATAGCGATCGTCAAGAAATATTCTTGCAATACGTTCAACTCCACATCATTTTTATGGAATAAATCTGCAGCACGCAATGCCATCTCTTTAGATCCGCCACCGCCAGGAATAACTCCAACGCCAAATTCTACTAATCCCATATACGTTTCGGCTGCAGCAACAACTTTATCAGCGTGTAAGCTCATTTCGCAACCACCGCCAAAAGTCATTCCGTGTGGCGCAACCACAACTGGAATTCCGGAGTAGCGCACGCGCATCATTGTGTCTTGGAACATTTTGATGGCCATATTCAGCTCGTCGTATTCTTGCTCGACGGCCATCATGAAAATCATTCCTATGTTAGCACCCACAGAGAAATTCGCTGCCTGATTCCCAATAACCAATCCTTGATATTCTTTTTCAGATAAGTCAATCGCTTTGTTGATCGCCTGTAAAACATCGCCACCAATCGTATTCATTTTAGACTGGAATTCTAAGTTCAAAATTCCATCTCCTAAATCTTGAATAATAGCGCCGCTATTGCTCCACACTTTTTTGCTTTCGCGTATGTTGTTCAGGATAATAAAGGCATCCTGACCAGGAACCTTAGTTGCAGATTTTGTTGGAATATCATAAAAATAAGTAGCACCTTCTTTTATTGAATAGAAACTTTTAGTTCCATTAGCAAGCATATCAGTTACCCAAGCAGCTGGTTCAAGGCCTTCCGCTTTCATCATTTCGATTCCTTTGGCAACACCAATGGCGTCCCAAATTTCGAAAGGACCATTTTCCCATCCAAAACCGGCTTTCATGGCATCGTCAATCTTGTATAATTCATCTGAAATTTCAGGAATTCTGTTGGAAACGTAAGCAAACATTCCCGCAAAACTTTTACGGTAAAATTCGCCTGCTTTATCTTTTCCTTTTACCAAAACTTTAAAACGGTCAATAGGTTTATCAATCGTTTTTGTCAGTTCTAAAGTGGCGAAAGACGCTCTTTTAGCCGGACGATATTCTAAAGTATCTAAATCCAATGATAAAATATCCTTGTCTACTTTTTTATAAAAACCTTGACCAGTTTTGCTTCCCAACCATTTGTTCTCCATCATTTTGTTGACAAAATCCGGCAATTTAAACAAATCGTGTTGCTCGTCATTCGGACAATTTTCGTAGATTCCGTTGGCAACGTGCACCAAAGTATCCAATCCAACTACGTCAACAGTTCTGAAAGTAGCTGATTTTGGTCTTCCAATAACTGGACCGGTCAATTTATCCACTTCTTCAATCGTCAATCCCATTTCTTTAACTAAATGAAACAAACTTTGAATCCCATAAATCCCGATTCGGTTTCCAATAAACGCTGGAGTATCTTTGGCCACGACCGAAGTTTTACCCAAGAATTTGGATCCATAATCCGTAAGAAAATCCAAAACTTCCGATGCTGTGTGCGGGCCAGGAATGATTTCGAATAATTTCAAATAACGCGCAGGGTTAAAAAAGTGTGTCCCGCAGAAATGCTTTTGGAAATCGTCGCTTCGTCCTTCACTCATAAAGTGAATTGGAATTCCAGATGTGTTTGAAGTTACTAGAGTTCCCGGTTTTCTGAATTTTTCAATTTGTTCAAAAACCATTTTCTTGATGTCTAACCGTTCTACAACAACTTCAATAATCCAATCCACAGTAGCGATTTTCGCCATGTCATCTGTGGTATTTCCAGTAGTAATTCTGCTGGCAAATTTTGGATTGTAAATAGGAGAGGGTTTCGATTTCAGGGAATTGGCCAAATGCTCATTTACCAATCGGTTTCTAACGATTTTGCTTTCTAAAGTCAGTCCTTTTTTAGCTTCCGCTTCGGTAAGTTCTCTTGGAACAATATCTAATAACAGAACTTCAACTCCAATGTTAGCAAAATGACAAGCAATTCCTGAACCCATAATTCCGGATCCAATCACTGCAACTTTTTTAATTGTGCGTTTCATATAAATAATATTTGATTTTCATTAGAAAATGACAGCGCTATTTTTATTGAAGGATTTCAATTTTGGCGGTGTCATTCGCTGTTTTTTCAGTTTGTTCCGCCAGTTCGCTGGCGCTCGTGTGCGTAAATATATTTTTCTCTTGAATTAATTCATTGATGGCTTCTGCAACTTCAATAAAGTGCTGCAGTTTCTCTTCCGAAATAGTTTGTTTCACCGTTTCATTGAATTTCAACACCGTATTTTTTGACAATTCTCTTTTTTCTTTACCAAAATCCGTGAGGTAAATCAATACTCCACGGCCATCCACTGGATTTTTCTTGCGAATAATCAAGCCTTTTTCCTCCATAGATTTAAGGGTTCTGGTTAAGCTGGTAGCTTCCATTCCCATTTTTGGTCCTAATGAGGTCGATGGCGTCCCACCTTCCTTATCAATACTCAATAAAGCGAACCCAGTAGCCATGCTCGCATCGTATTTCGAAGCTTCTTCATTATACATTCTGGCCACTGCTTGCCAGGTGGCACGTAAAATATAATCTATCGTTTTATCTTTCATAAGTAACTATATCGTTTTCAAATATAATAAAAAATACTATGCACGCATAATATATTAAAACATTTTTTTGTTAAAAAGCATTAAATATAAAAAATCTCCACTGAAATAGAGGAGATTATACTCTTTTTTTAAGAGTAATTAATTTTTTGGTCGTATCCCTGCGTAAAAACTCCGGGTCGGGCTGTACGTTGTATCCACGCTAAAAAGCGTGGGATGCCACTTCCATCCCTTACGCAAATCCTGCTGAGGAGAATGATTGGGGATTTTAATTTAATTGTTGGGATTATGGATTTACGTAATAAGTAGTTTACTATCGTTAAATTTGATTTTTGAGTTTATTGTTCTCGACTAAAAACCAAAAAACCACGAAAATCAATTCGTGGTTTTTTATAGTATCTTTTATTTAACCCTTCTTAAACTCCCCTTTATCCACATCTTTCAAGAACTTAATCACACCCGGAAAATAGGTTTTTGGGTCATCGTATTGTGAAAGGTGACTTCCGTTAGGACAAAACAAGAAACGTCCGTTTTGGACTTCGTTAGCAATCCATTTCATGTGTTCGGGATCCATCGTGTCGTATTTAGAACCAATGCTCAAGGTAGGAACGGTCAAAGTTTTTAGTCTGGCTTTGACATCCCAATTTTTAAGGGAGGCATTTCCAGTGATACCAAATTCACTGTGGCCTTGCATAAACACATATACATTAGGATTAATGTGCTTGAAACAGCGGTTTATGGATTCTGGCCATTCTTTGAGTGGCATTCTCAAAATATGTTCCGTGTAGTAATGTTCGAAAAGTAATTCGCTGTATTTTGGATTATCAAAATCATTATTTTTTTCGATATCCTGTAATTGCTTTAGGATTTTAGAATCCATTTGCGGTGCCAGAACGTCTTTTGCGTAAGCGTTATATTCCTGAGCACTCGCCATCATATTTGAGATAATTAATCCTTTCAGGTTTTTTTGGTATTTCAAAGCGTATTCCATTGCTAGGATTCCGCCCCAAGATTGTCCCATCAGGTAAAAATTAGAACTGTCCAAGCCTAATGCGATTCGCACTTGCTCGACTTCCTCCACAAAACGTTCATTAGTCCACAAACTGTTGTCGTTGGGTTGGTCGCTGTAATACGAGCCTAACTGGTCGTAATAAATGTATTCAATGCTTTCGTTGGGAAAATACCCGTCAAAGGCCTCGTATAATTCATGGGTCAAACCTGGACCGCCGTGCAGCAACAACACCTTTATTTTAGGATTATTGCCCACTCGTTTGGTCCAGACTTTAAACGTGCCTTTTGGCGTATGAATCGGAATCATTTTGATGCCGCCTGTGAGTTGGTCGTCCCGTTTGGAGAAATCTAAATAATTTGTTTTTATGGAATCTTCCTTTGGTTTTTCCTGACAATTAGAAAAAAAGAACACACTGACAACGGAGTAAATCAAGACTTTTAGTTTCATAACGGCTAGTTGTAGATTTTATGGAATAAATCAATGTATTTTTCCATTACTATTTTTCGTTTTAGTTTCAGGGTTGGCGTAAGCTGTCCACCTTCCACAGACCATAAATCTGGCGTTAGCTCAAAACGTTTTATCTTCTCCCAATTTCCAAATTTTTCGTTCAGATTGTCAATTTCCAATTGGATTCTTTCGATTACTTTTTCGTTGGCAATTATTTCTTCATTGCTTTTTCCTATGTTGATTCCGTGGATAACGGCCCATTCTTTGATGAAATCAAAACTCGGCTGAATAAAGGCAGCCGGCATTTTTTGACCGTCACCAATAACCATAATTTGTTCAATGAAACGCGATTGTTTCATCGTATTTTCGATTAATTGTGGGGCAATATATTTACCACCTGAGGTTTTGAACATTTCTTTCTTACGATCCGTGATTTTTAAGAATCCGTCTTCGTCAAAAATTCCAATATCACCAGTGTGAAAATAGCCGTCAGTTATTACTTCATTGGTCAATTTCTCATCTTTGTAATAGCCCATCATTACGTTTGGTCCTTTACAAAGGATTTCGCCGTCTTCAGCAATTAACACTTCCACATTATCAATTACTTTACCCACCGTTCCCACTCTGAAACCACCATTTCTAATATCATTTACAGAGATTACCGGAGAGGTCTCGGTCAATCCGTAGCCTTCCATAACTGGGATTTCGGCAGCGGCAAAAATGCGGGCTAGTCTTGGTTGCAAAGCAGCGCTTCCGGAAACCATTAAATCGAGGTTTCCACCCAAACCTTCCTTCCATTTACTAAAAATCAGTTTGCGGGCAATTTTGAGTTGTAATTCATACCAAAAACCATTTTTGCCATACGGCTCATAGATTAAACCTAAGTCAATCGCCCAAAAAAATAGTTTCTTTTTGACACCGGTTAACTCAGTTCCTTTAGCGTATATTTTATCGTATACTTTCTCTAAAAGTCTCGGAACGGCAGTAATTACTGTTGGTCTTACTTCTTTTAGATTGTCACTAATTTTATCAATTGATTCGCCAAAATATACTGAAACTCCGTAATATTGGTATAAATACAAAATCATTCTTTCAAAAATATGGCAAATAGGAAGGAAGCTTAAAGCACGGCTTTTTCCGGCTTCAAACGGAATTCTCGAAGCACTGTCTAAAACATTCGATACAATGTTTTTATGAGAAAGCATGACTCCTTTTGGTCTTCCCGTTGTTCCGGAAGTATAGATTATTGTGGCTAAATCTTCAGTTTTTACGTTATTTTTGCGTTGTTCCACTTCGTTTTGGTTTCCGTTGTCTACGCCAAGAATCAGTAATTCATTCCAGTTGGTGCAACCTTCTATTTCGTTGAAGGAATATACTTCTTTGAGTGTAGGAACTTTATGTTTGATGAGGTTTACTTTTCGAAGCACTTCGGCATCCGATACGAAACAGTACATAGAACCGGAATGGTTCAGAATATATTCGTAATCTTCTTCTGAAATGGTAGGATAAATGGGAACGGTTTGTGCGCCGGTTTGCAACACACCAATATCCATAATATTCCATTCGGTTCTGTTATTAGAAGAGATGATAGCAATTTTATCGTCTTTTTGAACACCCATTCGGAGTAGTGCTCTCGAAACGGCATTGGCTTTAGCGATATATTCCTGTGTAGATGTTTTGATCCAAACTCCATTTTGCTTTGTTGTTAAAGCATCCGGAATGGAATTGTATTTTTCTTGCTGATAATAAGGGAAATCAAAAAGGCGGGTGATATTTGTCATTATAGAAAATATTGGATTTGATTGCAAATTAAAAAAAAAATAAGGATAAATTTAAAAAATTAGAAATTATATCGCAAAATTATGAAAGGATTGTTACTATTTAACGAAATCGTTTTCATGAAGTAAAATTTTAGTGTAGGATTATAATAAAAAAGCGTGTACGGCCGTGCGAGATTTTCCGGCTTCGTACCCTTTTCAATGTGCCGTTAAACTTTAGTGCCTAGTCACTAATGTGAACTATAAAGTTTTTGTAACGCAGTTATATAATCTATTCTGTAAAAAATCTTAAAGAAATTTTTAACGATCCGCATTATAAATATTATAATTTGTGTCTTAATTTAAGTATGTACTCGTTGCAAACGAGCACCAAAGAACATGGATAAACGAGCGCCAGTGAGGAAAAGCGTTCACTAGATCATTAGTATTTACAGAGAATCGTTGGCGCAGTTTTGAAAACCGTATCAATTCCAATTAGCCACTAAAATAAATCTAATAAAACCAATTCTAATTCATTTTCTAATCCGGTCTTCGGTTTTTAGGGCTTTATTCTTAGCAGACATTTTTTGTTTTAAAAACAGCAAAAAGCCCTGAATTGCTCATAGTTTTTTGCATTGTTTGCTCTCTGTTGTGGGCACAGTTTGTAAAACTGCGCTAACGATTGTGGTATATTAGCGCGGTCAGGTACATTTTAATTTATAAAATTAACAAAAAATTGGAACGTATACTTTTTTTGAAAAAAAAATTCTAAATTATTTTAAAACTTCTTTTAAGAAAGAATTCATGCGCTCCCAAGAACGTATAGCAGCTTTTTCGTTATACGCTGCTCCTTTTGAATTATCATTACCAGCTTCAATTTCAGTAAAGGCATGTACGGAATTTGCATAATAAATCATTTCCCATTCTGCTTTTGTATCTCTCATTTCTTGTTGAAAGGACGATACTTCCGTTGCTGGCACATAGGTGTCGTCAGCACCATGTAAAACCAGGATTTCAGCCGTGATTGGATTATTTACCCTTGCGGCATCATGTCCTAAACCTCCGTGAAAAGAAACTGCACCTTGAATTTTCATTCCCGCTCTTGCGGCTTCCAGTGCTCCTGTTCCGCCAAAACAATAGCCTATTACTACGATATTGGCAGGATTTGCGCCTGCTTTTACTAATTGGTCTAAAGCAAGTTGAATGCGTCTTTGATAATCAGCTACATTTTTTTTGTAAAAACCAGCTTGCTTTCCGGCTTCTTGTGTGGTTACGGGATAATTCCCTTGGCCATAAATATCTGCTACAAATGCATAATAGCCCATGCTTGAAAGTCTCTCAGCAGATTGTTTTGAATGTGTATCGATTCCTTTCCAAGCGGGAAGGATTAGAATTCCGGGTTTTGTTTTGCTTCCTTTTTTAGGTGCAATAGACAAGCCATTTAATTGTTGGTTTCCATCCGTGTATTTGACGGATTTTAATTGTGCAAATGTGTCATTGGAAAACAAAAAGAATCCTAAAAAGGCAAAGAAAATATTTTTCATATTAGATATTTTTATTTTTACAAATGTCTCAATCAATTTATCCTAAAACTAAGACTTTGATTTTTTAATTGATGATGTAATTTTTAATTCTTATGGCGTACAGACAAGCGATTACTCGCCGGGATGATATGTTTTTTCGGCATTTTTCTGGACATCCTCTTTATAAAATAATACGTCTTTGAATTGTCCTTTTCGGTACATTTCAGCTTGATCGTAAAAATGTTTCGATTTTGAATCACCGCTATTTCCTCCCGCAAGTAACGATTTGGCTTTTATTTTTGGTCCAAATTCCACCGCACACACAAAACTATTTCCGTTAAATCCGTAGCGTTTTTTGGTATCTTTTTGATAATTGCTTTTAAAAGCAGGTAAACTTCCCCAAAGCGCTGGTCCATAACTAATAGGTAAACTTTCCAAAGCATCACTATAAACCAGATTTATGTCGCCTGATGTTCTCTGGAAACGATTGATTTCGCCCCAAGGAATTTGCCAAGTACCAAATTTTATTTTCAATTCGTTTATCACCATTTGCAATTGTGGAATCAGTTGATCTGGAAACGCATTTTTAGCAAAATCACGGGTATTTTCTACTTGGTCCTTTTGGCCCTGATCAATATATACTTTTTGAATAATGGGGTTTAATTTATAAGCCCATTCCACAGCTAAGGTGGTAGCCACAGAATTTTCCCGGGCGTAATAATCCCAGTTTTTCAATAAGGTTATCGGTTCTGACAGTTCTGTATAAAGCGGATCTTCGGGGCTGATGTTTTTCTCAAAACTGGAAATTAAGGATGGAATTAACACTTCGAGAGCCGTTAGTTTCGTGTCGTAACCGTCAGCAATCACTTTGTCTAGTGTATATTTATTGCCTTTGTTCAATAATCGTACAGCATTTAATCCTCTGAAACTTTCTCCGTCTGGAGCCATATAAGGCAAGTAATTTTCTTCTTTTGGACTATAATCTCCTGCCACGGTATATGGTGTAGAATTACAGTTTTGTAACCAGCCGTTTATAGGATTATAAGAATGTACTGTTTCTGAAACTTCATGTAATCCTTTCCATTGTGTAGCCGGTGTCGTACCGTCCATTACTTTTGACCAATTTAGGTTTTTGTCCCGAATGGGAACAAAGTTCCCATGCCAGTAGGCAATGTTTCCTTCTTTATCGGCATAAACAGTATTGTTTGAGGTATTGGCTTTCAAATCCATTGCAGTTTTGTAGTCCTCAAAACTTTTTGATTTTGTTCGTATCCAACTTTGTTCCAGACTTTTCATCGAACGGTTATTGGATTTTAAGCTAATCCATTTCCCGTCTCTTTTGGCCATGATTGGACCGTGATTGGTATAATAAGTATTGAATGTTTTAGGAATCAATTTTCCATTTTCCAGATACTTGATGGTTATTTTTTTCTCGACAACTGG
Organism: Flavobacterium bomense; assembly: GCF_003970355.1. Classification (NCBI taxonomy): domain Bacteria; kingdom Pseudomonadati; phylum Bacteroidota; class Flavobacteriia; order Flavobacteriales; family Flavobacteriaceae; genus Flavobacterium; species Flavobacterium bomense. Next base: position 83,715 of record NZ_RYDJ01000004.1, read on the forward strand.
AACTAATTTGGTATCGTATTCGTAAAATAGTTTGTTGTTTTTGGTCACGATTTTCTCGGCATACATATCCGCAACATCAACACTTGAGGAGGTATGCATCCAGCCACAGTTTTCGTTAAATCCTTGGTAAATAAAAAATTGTCCCCAAGTAACGGCTCCATACGCATTCAGCCCTTCTTGACTGCTCATCTGTATTTCTGGCCTGAAATAAAAAGTGGTATGCGGATTAATGTATAAAATGGCATTCCCAGACGCTGTTTTTGAAGGTGCAATTGCAAATCCGTTAGAACCCGTTTGTACGTCTTTTTCTCGTTCTATATAGGCTACTTTATCGGTGTTTCCCGAATAAAAAGCTTTCAATTCTCCAGTAGAAAGATCAGCTGTGCTTATGGCTCCAATACTTCCGTCAGTCCAAAGCAATGGAAACCAAGGCTCAAAATGAGTTAATAAAGCGGGTTTTACTTCGGGGTGATTGTATAGATAAAAGTTGATCCCGTCCGCATAACTGTTTAATAATTTTTTCAACCAAGGCGCTGCTTTTTTATAATCGTTTTTAGCATCTTCGGTATCGATTAAAAGTTTAATTTCTAAATCATTGTACAAAACGGACTGTCCTTTGATTTCGGAAAGACGGCCCAGTTTTTCAATGTAATTCATTTCTACCCGTTTGAAATCGTCTTCACATTGTGCGTACAGCATTCCAAAAACGGCATCTGCATCCGTTTTGCCATACACATGCGCAATTCCCCAATTGTCTCTGATAATAGTGACTTGTTGCGACATTTTTTTTAGTCTTTCTAGTTCTTGGTTTGATATCTTTTGTGAAAACAGGGAGCAACTAAAACAAAAAATTAAAACTGCAAGGGGTAAATGGTTCTTGAAATACGTCATTATTATTGAATTTTAATTAGAGACTTACGTTTCGTTTAAATGCACACCCCAGTTCGATTATGGAATCTGTTTTGGCAATACCCGGAATAGTGTCTATTTTTTCATACAGAACTTTACGCATGTGCTCATGATTTTTGGCAATTATTTTTATATAAAGGGTAAAAGATCCGGTGATATAATAGCATTCCGTTATTTCTGGAATGTTTTTCAGTTCCTCAATAATCCGGTCAGAATCTTGGTCTTTATTCAAGGTAATTCCTGTGAATGATCCCCAATCATATCCAATTTTCTTTTCATTGATGACCGGTTTTATTCCGATAAGTATTCCTTGTTCTGTTAATCTGTTCATGCGCTGATGCACCATTGTATTTGATATTTTTAGATTGGCTGCAATAGCAGAATACGCCATTCTTCCGTCTTTCTCTAATTCTTTGATAATGTTGATATCAAACTCGTCTAGTATATCCATGTTGGTTTACTTATAAATGATGCTTTTGTGTTTGTATAAAAGTACTTATTTTTATTTATATGGGAATAGTTCTATTATTTGAATTTTATATTTAAAAAATGACTTTTTTTCATGTAAATTAAGTAATTTATTTAAAATAATACTTTTAAAAAAGTCAAAATATTTATTTTTATTGTCAATTTAAAAAAAATCTGTAGTTTTGTACTTTGTAATATCAAAATAGGAATATCATGACACACACAGAACAAAACCTTTCTTCAAAATCGGAAGCGTTAATAGCTAAAGAAAATCAATACGGAGCACACAATTACCATCCTTTACCTGTGGTTTTAGAAAGAGGCGAAGGGGTTTATGTCTGGGATGTAGACGGAAAAAAATATTATGATTTTTTATCGGCCTATTCTGCCGTAAACCAAGGGCATTGTCATCCAAAAATTGTGGATGCAATGATAAAACAAGCACAAACATTGACCTTAACTTCACGTGCTTTTCATAATGATCAACTAGGACCTTTTGAGGAATATGTGACTAAGTATTTTGGTTTTGATAAAGTGTTGCCCATGAATACAGGTGCTGAAGCAGTGGAAACTGCTTTGAAATTGTGTAGAAAATGGGCCTATGAGATAAAAGGAATTCCTGAAAATCAAGCACAAATCATTGTTTGTGAAAACAATTTTCACGGAAGAACAACAACAATCATTTCATTTTCGAATGATGAGAGTGCCCGTAAAAACTTTGGACCATTCACTGCTGGATTTATTAAAATTCCGTACGATGATGTTGACGCCCTAGAAAACGTATTAAAATCAACCCCAAATATTGCTGGATTTTTAGTGGAACCAATTCAAGGAGAAGCGGGAGTGTATGTTCCTGCCGAAGGATATTTAGCAAAAACAAAAGCGCTTTGTGAAGCACATAACGTTCTATTTATCGCGGATGAAGTGCAAACAGGAATTGCACGCACGGGAAGATTATTAGCAACTTGCGGAAATTGTGACTGTAAAAAAGGATGTGAAGGCAGACCGGAAGTAAAACCAGATATCCTTATTCTAGGAAAAGCTATTTCGGGCGGTGTGTACCCAGTTTCGGCAGTTTTAGCGAATGATCCCATTATGAATGTGATTAAACCAGGACAACACGGTTCCACTTTTGGAGGAAATCCTGTTGCAGCGGCTGTGGCTATTGCTGCACTGGAAGTAGTGAAAGAAGAAAATTTAGCACAAAATGCAGCGTACTTAGGCGAAGTTTTAAGAACAGGACTTAACGAGATTGCTTCCAGAAACCCATTAATTACGTTGGTCAGAGGAAAAGGATTACTGAACGCCATAGTTATCAATAGTGACGAAGAATCTGATTTGGCCTGGAATATTTGTATGAAATTTAGAGATTATGGATTATTGGCAAAACCAACACACGGCAACAAAATTCGATTTGCACCACCATTAGTAATTTCAGAACCTCAAATACAGGAATGTTTGGGTATAATTGAGCGAGCTCTAAACGATTTCAAATAATTTTAAGTACAATGGGAAAATCTATAAAATTAATAAAGAACAGATCCGATATAGGTGCTGGTACACGAGGATCCGACTTAGGGATTGATGCTATCGAAATTGCGGCAATCAATCAAAACAGTGATTATTTTAATCAGTTTGAGTTTGAAGATGTCAAAACGCACAACGAATCCATATATGATAAAAACCGAAGTTCTTCGGCTAAACGAATTGAGCATGTAGTGGAGCAATGCACCAGAGTTTGTAATGCAGTACAGAAAAATTTAGCAGGAAATTATTTTCCAATTGTTTTATCAGGTGATCATTCTTCGGCATTAGGAACATTAAGTGGTATAAAAGCAGCTTTTCCGGAACAAAATATCGGGGTGTTTTGGATTGATGCCCATGCGGATTTGCATTCACCTTACACTTCGCCATCCGGTAATATTCATGGAATGCCACTATCTGCGGCTCTTGCGGATGATAATTTGAGTTGCCAGAATAACGAAGTGCCTCCGGAAACCCAACAGCACTGGGAAGACATGAAAAATATAGGTTGTAAGGGACCGAAAGTTTTGGCAGAAAACCTGGTATATTTTGGCGTTCGGGATACCGAAGAAGAGGAGGATAAGCAAATTGAAAAATTGCAAATCAAAAATTATAAAGTTGATGAAGTGCGGTATCGCGGTTTACGAAAGTGTGTCGCGGAAGCATTAACTAAACTATCGCATTGTGAAGTGCTATATGTTTCTTTTGATGTGGATTCTATGGATTGTGATATGATTTCTTACGGGACTGGAACACCGGTTTCCAAAGGTTTTGATCAGTATGAAGTAATAGCGATCATCAAACAAATTGTTCAAACCAAAAAAGTAGTTTGTATCGAATTTGTCGAGATTAACCCATTATTAGACACCAAAGGAAATAAAATGGCAGAAACTGCTTTTGAAGTTTTAGAAGCCATTACCTCAGAACTGGTTATTCCTGCAGAATAATTTTTTTTAGCGTGTATAAAAAAGCCCGAAATCAGTTTTAGATTTTTTGGCATCAACCAGCCGGGCAATGAATTGTGTTCGGCAGGAGAAAAAAGCGTTAGGCTATCCCCAACATGTTGCCAGGTACCACCGCATTTTTCTTCTTTATCCAGGAGAAAAACGTTTAATTTATTGCGTTTTAAATAATATCCGCAAGCCAATCCGCTTTGTCCACCACCAATGATAATGACCTCTTTAATTTCATTCATTCTGTTTTGAATCTGGATTAAATTCTATTTTAGTTTTTTAGATCTCCACAGATTTACTGTTTTAAAACAAGTTTAAAACAAAAGAGAGTCTGTAATAAAATAGTTGAGTTCTCTAGTAGCGGAACATTTAAGAGGTTCCAGTTTTTGGGTCTAATTCGGGTTTTGTATAATATTTTTTTCTAAACCAAAAAGCGACGTTTACCAATGCAATTAGCGCCGGAACTTCGACCAGTGGGCCAATAACGCCGGCAAATGCTTGTCCGCTGTTGATTCCAAAAACGCCAATTGCAACTGCAATAGCCAATTCAAAATTGTTTCCGGTTGCCGTAAAAGCGATTGCGGTAGATTTAGAATAATCAGCACCAAAATACTTTCCGAGAAAAAAACTGATCACAAACATTAAGGTGAAATAAATAACTAAAGGAATAGCTATCCGAACTACATCCAGGGGGATTTGCACAATTAATGCGCCCTTCAGACTAAACATTAATATGATGGTAAATAACAAGGCCACTAAAGTAATAGGAGAAATAAAAGGTATATACTTGTTTTGAAACCAAGTTTCGCCTTTGAGTTTTATAAGACCATACCGGCTGATTATTCCCAAAGCAAATGGAATTCCTAAATAAATACCTACGCTTTCTGCAATTTGACCAATACCTATCGTCACATCAAAACCGGTATAGCCAAAATACGGTGGCAAAATGGTTATGAAAACATACGCATATACGCTGTAAAGCAATACCTGAAAAATACTATTCAAAGCGATTAATCCAGCGGCATATTCTCTATTACCGTCGGCCAGATCATTCCAAACCACTACCATCGCAATGCATCGGGCTAATCCGATCAAGATGACTCCAATCATGTATTCCGGATATCCATTTAGGAAAAGTAAGGCTAATGAAAACATGAGGATTGGGCCTACCACCCAATTCAGGAACAGGGAAGCACCCAATACTTTGGTGTTTTGGAATACGTCCCCCATTTTACTATAATTCACTTTGGCTAATGGCGGATACATCATTAAGATTAAACCAATGGCGAGTGGGATATTAGTTGTTCCGCTGGAAAAAGAGTTGATAAAATTTCCACTGGAAGGGATGAAATTCCCTACAGCAACACCAAGTGCCATTGCAAGGAAGATCCAAAGGGTTAAAAATCGATCTAGGAAACCTAGTTTTTTTCTTTCTGCTGCGGGAAAACAAGTAGATGCTGACATATTTATAATTTTATTTGGGAGAAGACATAAAACATTTCGGTGGCAATCTGTAAACTTCGCTCCTGATATTTTTCGGCTTGTTGCGGAGTGTTGTCAAATGCTTTTGGATCTTCAAAAGTAATTGGGATACGTTTTTCAGCACCAGCGATAAAAGGACAGCCTCCATCTGCTTGAGAGCAAGTCATAATCGCTGCAAATTCATTTTTCGGATTAAAATCATCATCGTAGGTCTTGGAAAAACCAATAATAGGAGGCTCATTTTCTCCATATTTTATGCTGTAAATGGGATTATTTCCTGCTGTGATTGCTTTGATTTTGAATCCTGATTGTACTAAAGTTTGGGCAACCATAGGAAATAAAGCAGTTGCTTCGGTCCCACCAGAATAGCAAAATACATTTTTTACATTGAAATGTGCTGCGGCTGTTTGTGCCCAAACTTGTGCCAGATGACTTCTTCTGGAATTGTGTGTGCAAATCAAATTCAATCTGATCTCTTGTTGATGGGCTACTTTTGTCTGAATAAAGTCAATTAGCGGTTGCAAAATAATTTTGCGTTCAACTGAAATATCTTCAAAACCAAAGGCAGTTATTTGTGTTTCTATTTCTGGAAACAAGTTTGTTTTGATTAATGTCATATCTTAGTTTTAAAATTAACAACAGCCACCACCAGGGGTGCAAGTATTGGTTTGACTTGGAATTTCGGATAATTTTACTTTTTGTTTTTCGGGAAGAATTCCGCATTGATCCTCTGCCAAACAAGCCGTTTGCTTGTTGATTAAGGTAAATGCTGTTCCGTTGAAACTAATGTCGTATTTCCCAATAGTTTCTGATTGGAATTCGACTTCTACTTCATAATCTTCAATGCCCAGTATTTTTTCTGAAAGCGCAATAATTTCTAAAAGTTTTTTTGGTTTTAGGCGGTGTTCAAAGTCATTGGCATCCCATAATTGAAAATTTACCACAGTTTCTTTTCTAACTTTTCCACCGCAGTCAATAAAATTTTTAGTGATCAAACCCACTTCAGTTACATGGAAATGTTCAGGAACAAAGGCTCCGTTTGGTAATACAAAAGCAACATTGTCTAATGTGATCAACTCTTTTTTAATTTCGGATAGTTTCATTATTTTTGTAATTTAAAAATTAACAGCATTGATTTTTCTTGTTTTCTAAATAAGTATTGATGTGCTGAAAAAAGCCTTTTATTTTATTAAAGCCTTCTTCGTTTAGGCAATAACAAATTGCATTTCCTTCAAAATTGCCTTTTATGAGTCCGGCATTTTTAAGTTCCTTCAGGTGCTGCGAAACCGTAGGCTGGGCTAGAGGCAGTTCGTTTACAATATCACCGCACACACAACTATCTACCTTGATGAGGTGTTGAATAATAGCAATACGTGCAGGATGGCCTATGGCTTTGGCTAAAGTTGCCAATTCGTTTTGCTCGTCTGTGAAATGGTCTGATTTAGTAATTCCCATCGTTATATATTTATATTGCAATATTACGATATAGATTTGAAATAAACAAATGATATTGATTTTTTTAAAGATAGTGTTGATTTTTAAAAGTTGCCTTTAAAAATTAAAGTTCAAATACTTCTTTTGGGATGGCGTGAAACCCCACTGATCGTACTTGATCTTGAATAACACTTACAGGAATCATCTTGGAGGTGTGTATTGTAAATTCTCTAGGGAAAAGATCAGTATTCAAAAGGACGTCTATTATTCCGTCTAACTTCAGCAGACTTGCTTTAATTTCTAATAAATCTAAATCTTTGATCGCATTGGTACCAAAAATTTTACCATGATTTCCTGGAATTACATTGTCAGTGAGTATGCTCATGATTTTGTGTTTTAAATTAGTTGTTTTTAGGTGTCTAAGTATTTTAAGATTAGTTGTTTATACTTTTTAAAACGAATAAACAATCATTTTTAAGTTTTAAAATGCAATAGGTTTACTAAGAAAAAATACGAATGCACCGGAACGGTTTAAAAAAAGGATATCGCTACTCTAGTGTTAAATAAATTTGCGTAAGATTACGCTTTATTCACCTGTCCGATTGTTATTTTATACTGAAATAAGCAGCATGAAAGATATATTGTCGCAATTATTAAAAAGAGTTTTGTCATAGATTTGAAGGTTTAAAACGATTTTTAAAGCTAAATGACGAATTAATTTGTGTTAATCTGTGAAATCGGTAGTAAAGAAATTTAGAGTTTTAATAAAATACGATATTAAATTGTAGCTATTATTTTTTAGTACATGACAAAAATATATTTTAATAAAAATCGATACAATAAATAATAATTAATCAGTAAAAACACTGAAATTTAGTATATTAAAGAATTATTACCAGATAATATTTCTAATGAGAAACATCAGTCTTGAGAGTAAAGATACAGCGTTAATTTCAGTTTTGCAAATTCATTTTAAAGTCAAACTCGATCTAGTTAGGGTCAGGGTCAAGCTTATTTATAACCGCTTTTTGTCATGTAAGTAAGTCGAAAGTTTAAAAGTCGTAAAGTCAAAAGAATTAACTTTAAGTAAAACAGCTTTAAAACAGCTTTAAATCAGATTTTTACATGATTTTATCCTGATTTTAAAATACGACATTATACCATGGTTATTACTTATTTAAAATTGATTCAGTAGAATATTTTGATTCCGTGTCTTGTCCATTAGCTCCTGAAGGTCGAGGAAGTTACCTCGAATTAATAAGTACCACTCTGGATAATAATTTAGCTTCAAGTTGGGTAGCTGCCACCGCTGACGGGCTCTTAACTCAATCCTATCACTACTATTTTGAAGATTCAGAGTATTACTCCCATCAGAGGCATTAAAGTATTAATATGTTAGGCGCTTTAGTTCAAGAGATCAAAGTAACTTTGGAAGCGGCAAGTATGGTTTTAAGTTCTTATTCTAGTGAGATGTATTTTATTACGGTCTATAATCAGGACGACATCACCCGAACAATCATAAAAAAATAAATTTAATAAATAATAGGAATCATTATTAAGAAAAGTTGCGAAAAAGGTCAGATTTTCACACGGCTTTTCTTATGTTTAAGAGAATAAAATGGAGCAGTAGTTTTTCTAAAGCTTTTTTTAGTGCTGTTTTTCTTTTGAAAATAGTTGAAAATCAGAAAGTAATTTTAAGTGCAGCCATTTAATAAGAAGCAAACTGCGGCTTATTATTATTATTAAAAGGGATTGATTATTTGCTATTCAATGTTTAATCCCAAAAAAAGTGTGTATTAGTTTTATAATCAGCTAGTAGCATTCGAGAAATAATCAGTTTCAGCAGTGTACCGTTTTATAGAATCTTGGGGTGTTTTGAGTTTAAAAAAAGTTTCGGTGTGATCATAAGAGTTTATAATTAAATTTATTTTACATTTGTTCATTAAATTTCGATAAATGATAAACAATGTAAAAAATGTGTTCAGTATAAAAGATCTTGAAAATCTTTCAGGTATAAAAGCGCACACCATACGAATCTGGGAAAAAAGATACAATATTTTGCAACCCATGCGTACCGACACTAATATTAGATTGTATGATTTAGTGAGTTTGCAAAAACTGTTAAATATTACATTGTTACACGATTATGGCTATAAAATCTCAAAAATAGCAACCTATCCTCAAGAAAAAATACCCTCTTTAGTACGTGAAATAATTTCGAGCAAAACAGCAAAAAGTCATGCCATAAGTGAATTTAAAATGGCCATGATGAATTTTGATCAGGAGCTGTTTTTTAATACTTATAATTGGTTAATTGCAGAAAAATCATTTAAGGAAGTATTTCATCAAGTCTTTATACCATTAATGAATGAACTGGGATTATTATGGCAATCGGACACGATAACTCCAGCCCACGAGCATTTTATCAGCTACTTAATTAAACAAAAATTATTAGTTAACACCGAAAAACTTCAAGTTTTAAAGCAAACAAAAGTAGATAAAGTTTTTGTCCTGTCACTTCCTATGAATGAAATTCATGAATTAGGTCTGATGTACCTGAATTATGAGATTTTATTGCATGGCTACAAAACTATTTATTTAGGAGAAAGTATGCCTATTGAAAATCTGAAAGACTTGAAAAAACATTTTGATTCCATTATTTTTGTTTCCTACCTTACAGTACAACCAGAAAGATGTCAACTCGATGGATACATTCAAAAAATGTCCGATGAGTTGGTGGATGATACGACTGAATTATGGTATATTGGTCGTATGATTGAGTTTATAAAAGAAGAGGAACTTTCAGATCGAATTACTCTTTTTAGTTCAATTACTGAATTGGTAGATTGGATCTAGTTGTTTTTTGTTTAAACATTTTGTATATTTGCTAAACAAATGAAGAATATAAAAAAAATTACAATTATAGGTTCTGGATTCTCGGCTTTAGCCGCTTCCTGCTATTTAGCAAAAAGTGGTCACGATGTGACTGTGTATGAGAAAAATGCAACAACTGGAGGGAGAGCACGACAATTAAAAAAAGAAGGTTTCACCTTTGATATGGGACCAAGTTGGTACTGGATGCCAGACGTATTCGATCGCTTCTTTGCTGATTTTGGAAAGAAAACCACTGATTATTACGAATTAATTAAATTAGCACCAGCCTACCGCGTGTACTATGGAATTGATGATTTTATTACCATAGCAGATAATTTAAGGGATATTACAATCGCTTTTGAAGCCATCGAAAAAGGAAGCGGCAGCCTGTTAAACGAATTTATGGCTGAGGCCAAAAGTAATTATGACATCGCCATCAAAGATTTAGTGTATCGCCCCGGGATTTCTCCACTGGAATTAATAACAGCAGAAACAGCCATGAAAGTGGGTCAGTTTTTTAGTACTATCAGTAAAGATGTTCGCAAGAAATTCAAAAACGAAAGATTGATTCAAATTCTGGAATTTCCGGTTTTATTTCTTGGAGCTAAGCCATCTGATACTCCGTCATTTTACAGTTTCATGAATTATGCTGATTTTGGTCTGGGAACTTGGCATCCTAAAACAGGAATGTTTGATGTAGTTCGGGGTATAGAAAGTTTAGCAAGAGAGTTGGGAGTGAAATTTCAAATGAATTCCAACATCGAAAAAATCATCGTAGTGCATAAAACAGCCAAATCAATTCAGGTAAATGGAGAAATCATTACCTCTGATGTAATTCTAAGCGGAGCCGATTACCATCACACGGAAACATTATTGGATATGGAGCACCGTACTTATTCTGAAAAATATTGGGACAGTCGCGTTTTTGCACCATCATCATTATTGTTTTATGTTGGTTTCAATAAAAAAATAAAAAACATTTCACATCATGCCTTATTCTTTGATGTTGATTTTTATCAGCATGCCAAAGACATTTATGATGAACCACAGTGGCCAAAAGAACCCTTATTTTATGCTAATTTTCCATCAGTGACAGATGAAACTGCAGCTCCGGAAGGAATGGAATCAGGGTTTTTTCTAATACCTTTAGCTCCCGGAATCAACGATACTGAAGCACTCCGAGAAGAATACTTTGAAAAAATAATGGATCGTTTCGAAACTTTAACACAACAAAAAGTACGCAATACTATACTATTTAAACAATCCTTTTGTAAAAATGATTTTGTATCAGAATACAATTCATACAAAGGAAATGCCTATGGAATGGCAAATACATTATTGCAAACTGCCTTTTTGAGACCTAAGTTAAAGAGCAAGAAAGTGAAAAATTTATATTTTACCGGTCAATTGACCGTGCCCGGACCAGGTGTTCCACCAGCATTGATTTCCGGAAAATTAGTGTCGGAGTTAATTAATAAACAATTTTTAGCACAACAATTATGAAACAATTATTTGATGATGTATCTTTTAAATGTAGCAAATTAGTCACTAAAAACTACAGTACCTCTTTCTCTATGGCGGTTTATATGCTCTCGCCCAGTATTAGGGATGCCATTTATAGTATTTATGGTTTTGTCCGTTTTGCGGATGAAATTGTCGACACTTTTCATGGTTTTGACAAAGAAATTTTAATCACTGAGTTTGAGGATGAATACTACAAAGCGATTGACAGAGGGATTAGTTTAAATCCCATCTTAAATTCTTTTCAGCAAACGGTGAAGAAATACAACATCTCTGATGATCTCATTCAGGCATTTTTAAAAAGCATGAAATTAGATTTAATCAAATCGGATTATCACAGTAAAGCAGAGTATGATGATTACATTTATGGATCGGCTGATGTGGTGGGTCTTATGTGTCTCAAGGTTTTTGTTGCCGGAGATCACAAACGATATGAGCAACTGAAAAACGAAGCCATGCGACTGGGATCTGCGTTCCAGAAAGTGAATTTTCTTCGGGATTTAAAAGACGATAATCTTGTCCTGAACCGGAATTATTTCCCAGGAGTCGATTTAAATTCCTTCGATGAAAATGCTAAAGCGGCTATCATTAATGAAATTGAAGCAGATTTTAAAGTAGCCTATGAAGGAATTGTAAAACTTCCTATTGAAGCTAAGTTTGGCGTATACACCGCTTTTGTGTACTACAAAAAACTATTAAAAAAGCTAGAAAACACTCCGTGTCATGAAATTGGAAGTGCAAGAATCCGAGTTTCTAACTACACCAAAGCCGGATTACTGGCAAAATCTTTTGTCTCTTATAAATTGAAGTTAGTTTAAGTTACAGCTTGTTTTTAAATATTTTTTAATTAAACATAGAATAAAATGATATTTTTTTTGATATTTATAGGTACTTTTTTAATAATGGAATGTGTCACCTGGTGTACCCACAAATTCGTTATGCACGGCTCAATGTGGTACTTTCATGCCGATCATCACCAACCAAAATACACTAATGTTTTTGAACGAAACGACATTTTTTTCGTCATTTTTGCCATCCCAAGCATCCTGCTTTTCTATTATGGTGTCGAAGGAGGACTGAATTATAAATTCTTTCTCGGACTGGGAATTATGTTTTACGGCCTTTGCTATTTCATGATCCATGACGTCCTAATTCACCAACGTTTCAAGTGGTTCAAAAACACGAACAACAAGTATTTAATAGGATTGCGAAAAGCCCATAAAGTACATCACAAACACTTAGGCAAAGAGCATGGAGAATGTTTTGGCATGCTGTTCGTTCCTTTAAAATACTACAAAATATAAATTTAATTTGGGCGTGACCCCGCTTTCACTAGTGTTACAGCGGGGTCAGGCTATCCGTTCCCGCTTTTTTATACCAGGCAAAAAAGCCAGGTATAAAAAGAGCTCCACTACTATCCCTCACGCAAACCCAGTGTCCCATGAAGGCATTTATCTTTAAAACACAACTATGAAAATATACAAACAAGAAACCGTTCAGCACGTGAATGCAACTGTCCAAGAATGTTGGACTTTTTTTTCCAATCCAAAAAATCTTCAAAAAATCACACCAGAAGGAATGGGTTTCCAAATCACAGATTTCGATAATAAATCTATGTATCCCGGGCAAATCATTCAATATAAAGTAACGCCACTTTTTGGGATTACCTTGTCGTGGATGACGGTAATTACACAAGTAAAGGAAAATGATTATTTTATTGATGAGCAGCGTTTTGGTCCCTATAGTTTCTGGCACCACAAACATTTCTTTGAGACCACACCAAATGGAACAAAAATGACCGATGTGGTCCATTACGGTTTACCACTTGGTATATTGGGACGAATCATGAACACCTTAATCGTGAAAAATAAATTGAAATCCATTTTTGCGTATCGTGTTGCAAAAGTGGACCAAATGTTTAATTCAAAGTAATGAGCAAGCAAGAAATTTCTGTTTTTTGGTTTAGACGCGATTTGCGTCTGGAAGATAACGTTGGATTGTTTCATGCTTTAAAGTCTGAATATCCGGTTATTCCGTTGTTTATTTTTGATGATTCCATCTTAGATACTTTACCTAAAAACGACGCTCGAGTCGGTTTTATTCACGAATCACTTTCTAGAATAAATAGACAATTACAGGAAATTGAAAGTTCACTTTTGGTTAAAAAAGGAAAAACTACCGCTGTTTGGCAATTTTTATTAAAAGAATTTGATGTTAAAGAAGTCTTTTTCAACAAAGATTACGAACCGTACGCGATACAACGTGACTCTGCAATTTGTGAATTTTTAGAAACTAATAAAACCATTTCTTATTCTTTTAAAGACCAAGTCATTTTTGAAGAAAAAGAAGTTACTAAAGCAGATGGATTGCCCTACACGGTGTATACACCGTTTAAAAATAAATGGTTGGAGAAATACAAGTCAATGACTCCAGTTCAAGAATATGATACTGCTGTTTATTTTGCTAATTTCTATAAAAACAGTTTTGCTTTTCCCACTTTGGAACAAATAGGTTTCGTAGAAAGTCTTATCAAAGTAAAACCACATAACCTTAAATTCATTGCAAATTACCAAGATATAAGAGATTTCCCAGCCTTAGATAAAACCTCTTATCTTTCGCCACATCTGCGCTTTGGAACGGTAAGTATCCGGAAATTAGTCAATTGGGCATTTAATAAAAATGATGTGTTTTTGAGTGAACTAATTTGGAGAGAATTTTTCATGCAAATCTTATTTAGTTTTCCAAAAGTCGGTACGCAAAACTTCAAATCAGCCTATAATGGGATTCAGTGGCGCAATAATGAAGAAGATTTCAAGCGCTGGTGTACCGGAACAACGGGCTATCCAATGGTTGATGCCGGAATGAGGCAACTCAATGAAACCGGGTATATGCACAACAGAGTTCGCATGGTTGTCGCAAGTTTTCTATGCAAGCATTTATTGATTCAGTGGCAATGGGGTGAAGCCTATTTTGCCGAAAAATTATTGGATTATGAGATGTCTGCCAATGTTGGCAATTGGCAATGGGCTGCAGGAACTGGCTGTGACGCTGCACCATATTTCCGAGTTTTCAATCCAGAGATCCAGCTAAAAAAATTCGATGAAAAAGGAACCTATATCCGCAAATGGATTAAAGAATTCGATTTAGGATACAAACAGCCAATGGTAGAACATGCGATGGCTAGAGACAGAGCTATTGCGACGTACAAAGCCGGAATTCTGAAGTGATTTATTTTATTAATTTGTTCAGCATGCCATTAAATATAAACCCGTGAAACGGCAAAACAGAATACCAATATAAATTTCCCCAAATCCCTTTTGGGAGGAAAGTAGCCGATTGGTACAGCGTATTTCCTATTATTTTGAATTCCAGCCACGCTTCACCAGGTAGCTTCATTTCGGCAAATAAGATTAATTTTCCTTCTTGTTTATTGGCATATAGTACGCGCCAAAAATCCAAAGCATCACCAGAATGAATCTCGTGTCTGTTGGTTCTTCCTCTTCTACTACCTACACCTCCGTATAATTTATCAATAAAACCTCGTAAACTCCAAAGCCAATCGCCATAATACCAACCGGAATCTCCACCAATGGACCAGATTTTATTTATAGTGTATTCTCGGTCTATGATTTCCATTTTGCGTCGGTCTATAAAGCAATCTTTTTTTGGAACCTTCAAATATTCTGACATGTTACTGTTGAAACGGCCGCTAATGAGGGAATCTTTCCAGCTCGAAGCTACTTTGTCTTCATCTACTTTTATCAAAGCACGGGAAAGTGCCTTTTTGTAGGTCATTGGCGTAACATGCAATAACTCATTGATTTTATTATCACTGCAAACAACTTCTACTTTCATGCTGCTGACCAGTGCTGAAGCCAGTCGATAAGATGTTGAGGTTACAAAATACAACCAATAGGAAGATAATTTTGGCGTCATTATAGGAACAGTAAAGATCCATCGTTTTAGCTTTTTGGCTTCTGCAAAACCCAAAAGCATCTCTTTATACGTTAAAATATCAGGTCCGCCAATATCAAAACTTTGATTATAAGTAACGGGGTTTAATAATGATTTGGATAAAAATTCAAGAACATCCGGAATTGCAATGGGCTGGCATTTAGTATTCAGCCATTTTGGGGTAATCATTACAGGCAGTTTATTGACTAAATCCCGAATTATTTCGAAGGAAGCACTTCCAGAACCTACAATAATTCCTGCTCTTAGAGTAGTAGTGGGAAAAGTGCCGGTATTCAAAATTTCTTCTACTTTTTTTCGCGACGATAAATGTTTGGATAATGATTTATCGTTGATAATTCCACTCAAATAAATTACTTGTTTGGCTTTGGTTTTATTCAAGCGATGCACAAAATTTAGAGCCGATTCACTTTCCAATTCATCAAAATTAGCAGCTGAACCTGACATGGAATGAATCAGATAATACGCCGCATCAATAGTTTCTGGAATAACTGTCAATGTTTCTTGATTTAGGAAATCTACCTCAATTATGGTAACATTTTTTTGATATTCGACCGGGCAATTAAATCTGTTTTTATCTCTTACACAACAGATTATATCGTGCCCTTGTCCTGCCAATAGGGGTAAGATTCGTTTCCCGATGTAACCTGTTGCACCTGTTAAGAGAATTTTCATAAGTTTTTATATTTTGCCATCATATTGTAAAGATACTACCTTACCGCTTTAATTGATCCCATTTTAATCTTTTCAGGTTTAATTCCTCGAAGCTCTACTTCTATTTTTTTTGCCACAGATTCACAGATTAAAAAGATTTTTGAAAATCTGTGACAGTTATTTAGTTAATACCTCTGGGGCTATGCACCGAGGTAGTTTATTTTGGGTTTTGCATTTTTTTAGCCACTTTTAATCTGTTTTATTAGTTGTAAAAATTAAATTTAACTCAGTTTAGTAGAAATCAAACTAATAAATTCTCTTCTGGTTTTATTTTTTTCGAACGCACCTGTAAAAGAGGAAGTGGTGGTAACTGAGTTTTGTTTTTGAATCCCTCTCATCTGCATACACATGTGTTGCGCTTCAATTACTACCGCTACTCCAAGCGGATTCAGAGCTTCCTGAATGCAATTTTTTATCTGATCTGTCAATCGTTCCTGCACTTGCATCCTTCTGGCGAAAGCATCCACCACTCTTGGTATTTTACTCAAACCAACAATTTTACCATTAGGGATATAAGCAACATGCGCTTTTCCAAAAAACGGCAACATGTGGTGTTCACACATCGAATATACTTCAATATCTTTTACCACAATCATTTGATGGTGGTCTTCACTAAATAATGCCGATTTTAATATTTCTAAAGGATCTAGTCCGTAACCGTGCGTAAGGTATTGCATGGCTTTGGCTACACGTTCTGGAGTTTTTTCAAGTCCTTCTCTGGTTACATCTTCACCCAAATCACTAATTATGGTTTTATAATTTTCAGCTAATGCTTCGGTTATTTCTGCATCATATTGCTCGACTTTCTCGTAACTTCTCATTTCTTTTATCATGGTATACTATATTTCAATTTTAATTTTGGCTATTTTTTTTTTTGGATTCTTGTTTAAACAAACCATTTATAGATTTAAAAAAAACAATCATTCTTTATATATAAGCTTAATTTCTTAATGGTTAATTTTTCTTTTTTGGATGGTTAACAATAACTTGTTTAGATTTTAAAAGTCACTATTCCGTAATCCATTTCGAATACCTGACCTGAAATTGATTTTGCATTTTCAGATATCAGGAAGTCTACCATGTGTGCTACTTCCCGAGGTTTCAAATAGCCTTTCATCGGGTGGCGTTCTATCATATTCTCTTTCATACGGTCATTTCTCAAAATTCCTGCGGCTAGTGTCGTTTCCGTAATTGTGGGAGCAATGGCATTGATGCGCACTACTGAAGCTAGTTCTGCTCCTAATGATTTCACTAATCCTTCTACACCCGCTTTTGCAGTAGCAATGCTCGCATGAAACGGCATTCCTAATTTTGCAGCAACCGTACTGAACAAAATAATGGATGGATTGGTTCCTTTTTTCAAAACAGGCAAATATTTTTGGATCGCTTTTACGGCACCAATAACATTAATTTCAAAATCTGTTCTGAAATCGTCAATACTAAGACTTCCTATGGGTTTCAAGTTGATAGAACCCGGACAATAAATTAATGTATCTATCGCTTCAATTTCCGGAAGTGTATCTTGTAACACATTTACTGAAAAATGTTTCAGATTGGGATGTGTGATCTCTGGTGCATTTCGGCTGATGTTATACACCATGTTTGTCTCTAATTGCTGCAACAAAATGGCATTTCCAATTCCTTTGCTTCCGCCAATGATTACGATATTTTTCATGTTATTTGGTCAGTTATTTAAATTCTATTTTGATTTTGTCGTTTATTGGATCCAATTTATCGTTTGGAAATCTTATTGTTATTAATCTGTCTTTGCATCGTACATTTAAAGCGGCCTTCGCGAAAATCTCTTAATTTTTCATGTTTTGTTTTACGACCTTGCACTCTTTCGCGCCACATTCTAAAACTGGATGGTTTCATCTCGGTGCGCATCAGGTCAATTACTTCTTGCTCTTTTAATCCAAATTGCATTAAAATTGCATCAAAAGTCGTGCGGTCTTCCCAAGCCATTTCTATGATTCGGTCTTTGTCTAAATCGGTAAGTTCTTTTTTTATATTCACAATATGTTATTTAAAAGTGGTATTGATTTCTTTGTGCTTATCGCTGAAAAATTATTCGATATCGCCAATATCAGTCATGGTATGCAGTTTTAATATCCGGGAACTTTCCTCTTTTACTAATGGATTTTTCTTCATTTTCCATAATAAATCGCTAGCATATTTTCTTGTTCGTTCCATGTTTACAATTTGTTTTGGATAGTGAATGCCCACTTCAAACTCATTAAATTTTTGATCTAAATAGGTCATTTTATTTGGTTCGTGCACAAATGCCCTTGTTAAGTTTCGCAATTCTGGAACCCATTTTTTTATAAACTCACCATCAGGATCGTGCTCATAGCTGTTTTTTATGGGATTATAAATACGCAACATATTGATTCCGGTCTCGCCAGCCTGCATTTGCAATTGAGGAAAATGAATTCCGGGTTCAAAATCAAGGAACATTTGCGATAAATGTTGTGTAGCGTTCTGCCAAGGTTGCCATAAATTATGAGTAAAAAAGGAAACTAACATTGCACGCATTCTAAAGTTCAAATACCCTGTTTCGTTCAAACAACGCATGGAAGCATCGACTAATGGAAATCCGGTGTATCCCGTTTTCCAAGCTTTAATATAATTTTCATTCACTTTCTTTTGCAACGAATGGAATCCTTTATTCACACTTTCAAACTCCATGACTTCTTCCATTTCAAATTTTTGAATGAAATGTGCCTGCCAAGTCAGTCTGGATACAAACGAATCAATTTGTTTTTTGTCGCTGCAGTTGAGTCTGAATGTCGCTGCTTTTTGTAAAACCTGTCTGGAAGATAGATTTCCCCAAGCAATGTAAGGGGATAATCTGCTGCAACTTTTTCGAGCTAGTAATGGTTTTGAAATATGAGAACTGTAATTGTGATACCGTTCCTCAAAAAATGTTTGTAAATACTTTCCAGCCATACTGCTACCTCCTTTTTGGAAAATAGTATCGGGAATGGTTTCCAGATTGGTTTTTTCTAGTGCTTTTTCAAGCTCATTAATTGCTGCCATATTAAGGAAATTCTCTGCTTTCGAATCGAAAATAAATAAAGATTCATTCATATATTCTTCCCATTTAGAAACCCAGTTTGCTCTGTTTCTCAATGCCCTGAAAATGCCATTATTAATATTTTCAACCCAATTGATCTGATTATTTTTACAAAATCGTTTGAAGGTTTTATCTCTTTCGTAAGTAATTTTTAACCCTGTTTCCTGATGCGAAAAAACAGTATCAATTTTGTATGTTTCCTCAAGGATATTAAATACCTGAAGCACTTCTGAGGAGACTGCTAAAACCTGCGTGTTCGATTGCTCCAGCTGCTTATTGATATCAACAAGGGACTGCTTGATGAAATTCCAGTGTCTAGAACTGTAATGCGAATCATTTTCTAAAGATTTCTCGAACACATAAAGCAACAAAGTAGGCGTATCTGTTTTTGTGGCATTAAAAATTGCTTCGTTATCCTGCAAACGAAGATCTCTTTTGAACCAAACTACATTGATATTTTTTTTATTTGTATTCATTTATTTTTATAATAATTGTTGTTGCAGCCATAATTTTTGAAATTTTGATTGTCCGTCGTAATTCGTGGCTTGTAATTTAATATTAAATTTTCGATCTCTGGGATCGTTGCCTACTCCTGAAACATACATCCAGTTTCCATAATTGCTGTGAACATCGTAATCAATAAGCATTGCTTCAAAGTATGCCGCTCCTATACGCCAGTCCAATAGCAGATCTTTAGCAAAATACGACGCTACATTTTGTCTGCCGCGATTGCTCATCCAACCTGTTTGTTGTAATTCAAGCATATTTGCATTTATAAAAGGTTCTTCAGTTGCACCATTAATCCATTTATTGATGGCATACTTGTTTCTTTTCCAATCGTATTTTTTGTTTAAAATTCTGCCAATCTTAAAAATTGAATTTCCATTTTTTAACGAAATATATTTAAAATAATCTCTCCAAATTAGTTCAAAAACCAACCAATATGTTGAGTCATTCTTCTCGATTTGTTGTTCATATTTCAAAATTTCCCAATAAATAGTTTTTGCAGAAATTGATCCATTAGACAACCAAGGTGAAAATTTCGAACTAAAATCAGTTCCAATTAATCCGTTTCGAGTTACTTTATAAACGCTCAGTTTTTTGGTTTTCCAAAAATAATTTTGCAAACGTTTCATTGCTTCATCTTCACCACCACCAAAAGGAAATGCCGTTCTGGAATCTATTTCAAAATCAGTAAAACCTAAATTTTTTATCGTAGGAATAACAGTTTTGTCTATGGTGTAATTATCAATTGACAACGGTTGAACTGAAAACTCAGGTCTGACTTTTGTCGTTTTTTCACATTTATTTCTGAATTGTGTAAAAACATTTGGAACCGCTTCAATTGCAAACGGTATTTCTTCCGGATGAAATAAGAACTGATTATAACTACTTTTAAACGCTACTGAATTTGGAACCTGAGTTTTTATGTTATCGGAAACTATCATTTCCTCAGAAGTCCATTCTTCTTGAAAATAGATCGAACTAATTTCGTTTTGAATGACAATCGCTGGAATACAGTCTTCTGGCTTTTGGTGATAAACCAATAAAGAAACATTCAAATTTTTTAGATTCTGTTTTAAAGCCGCTACCGATTCCAATAGAAATTTAGCACGGAATTTTTCTGTTTTTTTGAAACCATATTCTTTTTCTTCAAAATGTCGTGGGTCAAAGCAATAAATTGCAATTACATTGTCATTTTCTTCCATCGCAGTAGATAGAGACTCATTATCATGAACTCTAAGATCATTCCTAAACCAAACTAACCCTTTTTGTTTCTTTTGCATTTTTCACTACAATATTTAACTTCGTTCCAAACTTTTTCCCATTTTTTCCGCCAGCTGAATGGCCGGTTGCAGACCATACACATTTTTGAAAGCAGATTTTCTTTTTTCACTACTTGTATTTTTCAAATTCATTGACAACTATTTTCGCTTTCAAATCAAACATCAAATTGTATAAGCCAAAAAAAGTTCTGTTCATGTAAATAAAATGTTTAGAACCTCTATTCCCGTTCATTTTTCGAAGATTAGTGTCTTTTGAAAAGCGTTCCCCCAATTGTGCGATACTTTCAAAAAAACTTTCATCCGAGAAATCGAATATTTTCTCTTGAAAAGGTTTGGTAAACAACGATAATAAATCATGAAACAATTCTGTGAAATAGGCTATCTCTGCATCAGAATCATCAGCACGTAAAATTTCTAATTCAAATAATTTTGAATTGAATATTTTAGTATCGTTAATTACATCTTTACTTACCAGCTCAAAATAGGGGGTGTAAAATTCTGTTGGAATTTGTTTCATACAACCAAAATCTAATGCTACTAATTGGTTTGCATCGTTGACTAAGAAATTTCCAGGATGTGGATCAGCGTGTACTTTTCTTAAAATATGAATTTGGTACATATAAAAGTTCCATAAAGCCTGACCAACTTTGTCTGCTACTTCCTGATTGGTATTTGTTTTTGTAAATTCAGAGAGATGTTTGCCATTCATCCAGTCCATTGTGATGACTTTGTCAGTTGAAAAGGCAGGGTAATATTCCGGAAAAACCAGATTTTTTATTTTTTTGCAGGCGTCAACTACTTCTTGACTTTGTTTTAATTCCAATATATAATTAGTTTCCTCAATCAATTTGTCTTCAACTTCCTTGAAATATTTATCAGAGTCTTTTCCTTGAAGGTTAAACATTCTGATGGCAATAGGTTTCACCATCGATAAGTCAGAGGAGATGCTGTTAGCCACTCCGGGATATTGAATTTTTACAGCTAGTTTTTTACCGTCTTTCATGGCAACATGCACTTGCCCAATACTTGCTGCATTTACAGAGTTGGCGTTGAATTCATCAAATATTTCATAGGGTGTCTTCCCAAAATTTGTTTTGAAGGTTTTCAGTACTAACGGAGCTGAAAGTGGTGGGACAGAAAATTGGGATAGTGAAAATTTTTCTACATAAGCCTGAGGCAAAAAACTTTTATCCATACTCAACATTTGTGCTACTTTGAGCGCACTTCCTTTTAGGCTTTTTAGTCCGTCGTAAATATCCTCGGCATTGTCCTCGTTTAATTTATCACGGGTCAAATCAGAATTGACTATTTTTTCACCGTAATATTTTAGGTAATTTACGCCAACTTTAGCACCGGTTTGTACCAGCTTAGTTGCTCTTTCAATTTTTGATGTGGGAATATAATCTATAGTTTTCATTATTTGTTGTATATTTTTTCTTTGAAAATGAATTTTCCAAAGTCGATTAAGCTGTCTATCGGTGCGATATTCATTAATTCAAAAGTTACTTTAACAGATTTTTCAATGTAAATGTCTGTTTTCTCAAAAGCAGCTGAGGCATCATCCAACCAAAACTTTAGCGTTAACAAAAGTTGAATCCAGGATGCTTCCTGAAAGGATTTCTCTTGAAAGTTTTGCAGTTTTTCCTGTTGTGTTCTAAATTCATCTGAGATTATTTCAGATAAATAATTTCTGAAACTGTTTCTGAGCCCAGAGAGTTGCATTAGTTTTTTCAACTGATTGTTGTGCTCCTTTAATACAAGAACAACGTAACTCCTGTTAGCAGTCAGGATCTCAAAAAATGTAAAGTAAAAACTTAACATTTTACTTTTCATGTCATACATTTCGTATTCCTTATTTTTGTTCAGTAAGTCAGTAGTTTTTTCTACAAACATTTTAAAAATTTCTTTCTCAATACTTTCAATTGTACCGAAAAAAGCATAAAATTCAGTTTCTGTAAAATCATTTATTTTTGTAAAATGATATACTGATTTTGGTTTCTCGCTGTGTTCAAGAACATAATTCATGTAGAACGAAACTATTTTGTCTTTTGTTACGGTTGTTTTTTTAGTAGCCATTTTTACGGTGTTTCAAATTAGAGTATAAAGGTAATAAATGTTTAAACATATATCAATAAAGTTAAACAAAATTTAATATAATTTTAGTATCAATATAAATCAGTAGCTTTACAGTATTATGAAAAAGAATGTTTTAATAAGCGGAGGTTCGGGATTTATCGGAAAAAATTTAACTGCTTTGTTGGTCGCAAAAGGGTATACAGTTTCCATTTTGAGTAGAAGTGAAAAGCGTAATACAGAAGCTGTGTTTTATTATAAGTGGGATGTAGTAAATCACACTATTGATGAAGCGGCAGTTTTGAACGCCGATTATATTGTACATTTAGCTGGCGAGAATATTGGGGAGAGGCGCTGGACGGCCAAACAAAAAGCGGCCATTATTGATAGCAGGGAGCAATCTGTTCAGTTGCTTTATACGGTTCTAAAAAAGCATGATAAAAAAGTAGAAGCGTTTATTTCCGCTTCGGCAGTAGGCATTTATGGTGCTGTCAATGGCGAAGAAATTTGTTCAGAAACCATGGCTCCTGCCAATGATTTTCTAGGATATACCTGCCAGAAATGGGAAGATTCCATAGATTTTATAGAAAATTTAAATATACGTACCGTAAAAATTCGTACCGGATTAGTGTTAGGAAAAAATGATGGTTTTTTAATGAAACTCACTCCTTTATTCAAGTATCGGTTAGGTTCTGCATTGGGATCTGGAGAGCAGTACATGCCTTGGATTCATATCGATGATTTGTGTGCGATCTACTTTCAGGCAATTGTCAATCCCAATATGGCTGGGCCGTATAATGCAGCGATTACTGATAATACTACAAACACCGTTTTTTCTAAAACCTTGGCATGTGTTTTTGGATATTCAATATGGTTGCCAAATGTACCTGCTTTTGTATTGAAATTAGCGATGGGGAAAATGGCGGTAATTGTACTAACGGGACGAAGGGTTTCTTCGGATAAAATAACTCAAACTGGGTTTAAATTTAAATTTAAAAATTTAGAAGGAGCTTTGAGAAATTGTTTAACAAAATAGATTTAATATAAGACACAAATGATTTTTGTGTTCACATTTTTGGATATTTTGCTGCGAACAATGAACGGAATTTTAATCTTGAAATCATCCGTATTTAGGGGAAATGTGGCATATAGCTCAATTCCCTGATCTACTTTTTTTAAGGTTCCGTTAAAAAGGAGCCTTTTAGTTCTTCCACGAATGGTTATTTTTCCATTTATTGGGTATTCTCCTATAGTAGTATTTATGTTCTTTAAATCGAATTTCGCAATTTTCCCTTTAAAAATGGCTGTTGGAAAACGGTTGCTCTCCATATAATTATTGTTAAAATGTTCTTGCATCATTTTTTTTTTGAACTTAAAATCTTTGATACTAATCCAACAAATGATCTGACCTGTCTTAGTGATTAAAATACAGGTTGTTTTTTCGTTGATTGCGTTCACTTCTTCAAATAATGGGATTGAAGCCTCAAAATTAATGATTCCGGAATAGGATACCATTTTTTCTTGAGCAGTGGTTGCTATTACAGTAAAGAGCAGCATTATTTGTATAATTTTTTTCATAATGATTTATGAATTAAATTACTTAAAGTTACAAAATAAGCAGCAAATATAAAATTATTGTTTGCTTGAAATAACAACTGGATAAGTTAATTTATCTGTTCTTTTTTAATAAGAAATTAGAGGTTTATTGTCCAAAAGAACAGCTGGCCTTTTTGATAATAAGTGTTTGCAACATTATAATTCTACTCGAACATTATATTTTTTTATATTTTCTAGTGCTTTTTCTGAACGGTAATCAAACGCTTCTTTATGGAGATTTTTTTCTTCTTTTAACGCTATTAGTTTGATGCAATTATAAAAACGGCGTACTTCATTGAGATTCGTGAGGATCAATCTGGGAACAAGGGTACTGTTGCCTTCCTTATCTTTGGCAACCATTGTGAAATAGGAGGAATTACAATGTTTAATTTTTCCGGTTTGAATGTTTTCGGCTTCTACCCGAATGCCAATAATCATAGAGCTTTTCCCTACATAATTCACGTTGGCTTTCATGGTTACCAATTCACCCACTTCAATAGGTTTAAGAAAGTTAACCGTATCTACCGATGCCGTTACGCAGTAATTTCCTGAAAATTTTGAAGCACAGGCAAAAGCAATTTGATCCATTAGGGATAAGATATACCCACCATGAATCTTGCCACTGAAATTAGTGTTTGAGGGTAACATCAATTCTGAAATACTAATGTCAGATGATGCTACTGTTTTAAAAATGCTGTTCATTTATTTGATTTTAAAGGGAGAATTAACTTTCTTGACATTAGTAATAAAATAGTGTGAATCGCCCCACCATGGATATGTTCTATAACGTTCCATATAAGTTACTTGGACGTATTGTCCTTCAAATTTCTTTAAATCCGTAATTACTTTTTCCGCACTGTCCATTACCGAAAAAGAAAAAATTTGCGCACCGGAAATGCCTTGACTAATTTCGCCCTCCCAAGTTTTGAATACAACTCCCTTGCGACTCACTTTTATTAATTCGCCGGAGCGAACTCCTTCACTGTACGTAGCATAGTATATAAAAGTGAAATAACCCGCAACAGTTACTACAAGCAGTACAGAAAGGATTAGTATGAATTTTTTCATTAGGATTTAGTTTAAAGTTAATTTTCGTTTTTTTCGGCTCGGTTTATAATGCTTTCGGGAAGTGATTTTTTCGCTTTAGCTCCCATTTTTTTTAATTTTTCGACACTCACAATTAGATTTCCTTTTCCTTCTACAAGTTTATTCATCGCACCGCTGTATTCTATTTTGCTCTCGTCTATTTTTTTTCCAATTTTGATTAGGTCTGCCACAAAACCTTCAAATTTATCATACAATGCGCCAGCTTGACGTGCAATTTCGAGTGCGTTTTCCTGTTGTTTTTGATTGGTCCACATGCTGTCAATTGTTCGCAGGGTAGCCAGAAGAGTTGCTGGAGTAACAATGACAATGTTTTTCTCGAACGCTTTGTTGTATAAAGACGTATCCTCATTGAGTGCCATGGCAAAAGCAGGTTCAATAGGAATAAATAACAACACAAAATCAGGACTTTCTATTTGGTACAAATCATGGTAGTTCTTATTGCCAAGTTGCTCTACGTGGCGTTTGATGGAACTGACATGCTCTTTTAGATAGGCAATTTTCAGTAGATCATCTTCTTCATTGATATATTTTTCATACGCCGTCAAAGAAACTTTAGAGTCAACTATCATTTTTTTACCCTCCGGCAGATTGATCACAACATCAGGAAAAACACGATTTCCATCTTCGGTTGTAAAGGCTTGTTGCACCTCATATTCACGGCCTTTCTCCAAACCTGATTTTTCAAGAACGCGTTCTAATACTAATTCGCCCCAATTTCCCTGCATCTTACTGTCTCCTTTCAAAGCCTTAGTTAGATTAATAGTTTCCCTGCTCATCTGGATATTCATTTCGCGTAAGCCCAGAATTTGTTGGCGTAATGCCGCATGATAATCAATACTTTCTTTGTGGGTGTCTTCAACTTTTTTTTCAAACAATTGAATTTTATCCTGTAATGGTGTCAGGATATTTTTCATGTTTTCCTTGTTCTGTTCCGTGAATTTATTGGACTTTTCTTCTAATATTTTATTGGCAAGATTCTCAAATTCCTTGGTGAATTTTTCTTGTAGTTTTTCCACTTCTTCTTTTTGTTCTTTGTTGCGTTCCCAAAGATTCTCAAAATCAACTTCTTTTTTTGAAAGCTGAATGGCTAAACTGTCTTTTTCGTTCCTGATGCTTTCTTTTTGGGAATGGGTGTTTTCCAGTTGCTTTTCAAAAGTTATTTTGTCTACAATTAGTTGTTCTTTCAGTTGATTGAATTGGGTGGAAAATGCAATCAGTTTTTCTTCTAAACTAATTTTTTCCGATTGAAATCGAGCAGAGAAAATGAGCTTGCCAATGAAAACACCAATCGCGAGCGCAACAATAAAAATCAATAAAAACGGAAACATATCTGACATAGAATTTCTTTTTGAAACGTTGTAAAAATAAACAAAAGTTTCCTGATTTTCTTTCGGAAATCAAAATACTAATGCAAGTTTTTTTATAGAAAGTTATTAATTTTGATGACTCAAACAGGCGGAGTTTTAAAAACATATTAGATAAAAAAGCCAGATTTCAAAAATGAAATCTGGCTTTTTTGAATACTGAAATTAGTCGTTTACTTTTTTACTAATTTATCTTTGAAAACTACTTTAGTACCATTGGAAAGGGTATAAATATAAATTCCTACCGGTAAATGAGCCACATCAATTCTTGTTGTGTTATCGCTGTTAAAACCTTTTAATTCAATTGGAACTCCCACCGATCTTCCTTGAATATCATAAATAGTTAGCTTCAGGTCTTTTGTGTTTCCGGAATTAATTACGATAGTAAAGGATTCTGAAGCAGGATTTGGATACGTAACTACTGTTGATTTAGTAGTCGAAATCAAATCATTAGTTGATAAGGTGGTATTCGTTTTAAGTTGGAAACGCGCAATGACCGGCCCATGATCAGAGGTGGTGTTGACATAATTAGCCACATCCAGTCTCGGGTCGTAAACTGTTGTTGAATTTGGTACATACTCTGCCATTAATTCATTTGAAATGATAATATGGTCTAAGAAACCTCCAGAAGACAGGTAGCTGAAAGCTCCCGCTTTGCTGATTTCTAAAGTCAAAGGGTTGTAACGGGCCGTATCCTCAACCATTTTTTGGTACGAGGATGGGTTACCTGCAATTACAGATTCGTCGACATCATCGTTATAATCTCCTAAGAGGATTAAATTGGCCTCTGGATAATTGACATCTAAACTGTCTTTCAACAATTCAGCGTCATATTTCCTCATATTGTATCTTGCGATATCGCTGCCACTATTTGCTCTGGCGTGAATGTTAATGATTTTTATGTCTTTTTTTACACCGCCAATATTAGTTTCAATTTCAACTATTTGCGGTAAGCGACCAGAGGAATAAAAACTAGCACTATTTCCGCCCGGGTAATTGGGTAAAGTTGCATTTCCTGCACGAATATCATCAAAAAGTTTGCTGAACAGTACTCGACTTTTTTTTACTGAGCTTGTTTGAGTATTGTAAAGAACCACTAATTTTTGAGCAGGGAAGTCAGGTGTAGGCGCATTGAAAGAATAGGACCAAGCAGGAGAAATCACTTTGGCAAAAGTTTTTCCGTTGACACTTATTTTTTGGATTAATGTCTCTAAAGCCGCATCATCAGAAATCTCTTGTAGGGCATAAACATCAGCATTCAACGTATTCATGACTTTTGCCACATTTTCAATTTGTAGCGCATCATCAGTTGGACCAAATTCAGTTCCTGTTGCACCGATTACATTGCTTCCAAAAAACTCTACGTTGTACGTTACGATGTCAAATGTTTCTGTTTTAGGTAATGAGGATCCTGATAAAGATCCAATTTCTTGATTTAATCCGGTTCCAACAGCGGTCAAACGACCTGAAATACTCAATGCTTTTGAGGAAGGGAAAAAACGTGCATAAATTATTTTCCCAGCAACTCCGTCAGCAGCTGAAACCGCTACACTGGATTGAAAATTACTGTTGTCAACAGACAACTGGTAATCAGCAGGAGCTGTAACAGTGATATCGCTATAACCACCAGCCATGAAAACAAACGACTGGCTTGTTGATGCGGTATTTGGTGCTACTTCTCCAAAATTAAAATTAGGATTTGAAGCTAAAAATGACGCTTCATTAGATATTTTCACATCATCAACAGTCCATTCGGCGCTATCCGTACCGCCGGAAGTTGAAGTCTCATATACCCAGGCCACATAAGTATGATTGGTTTTATAGGCCTCGAGATTGATATATTGCGATTGTTTGAAAGTTCCTGTAATACTTGGAAAATCGCCTTCAAGAACCGTCCAAGTGGCTGTTTCCGGGGTGCTTTTGCCATCATAATCTACTGAGACCATTAATTTAAGCGGTGTTCCAGCGAAAAATTTACGCGAATAAAAAGACAATAATGGGAATTTATCAAAAGTGTCCAAACGTAAATTAGGAGAAATTAACCAATCTTTACTGGCCCCTGTTTCTGAATATCCATTCATTTGTACAGCAGCAGGAGAACTGTTGAAACGGGTAGTTGTGCTCACCCATTTACTCTTGCCTCCTGCCACACTATATTCTGTCCAACCACTGTTTGTAAGTACATTTACATCATTAAAATTTTGAAAATAAGGATTTATTCCTGTTCCTGATAAAGACACCGTCTTTGTAGAAGCGCCAGTAGATTCATGAGTGATTTTACCTGAAAAAAGACCAGTTGTAGTAGGTGTAAATCGTACATAAACTGTAGGTGTTGTATTGTTATTGAAATCTTGGGAAGCAAAAACCAATGCCGTTTGAAAACCAGTACTTTGATTTTTAGAAATGGTAAAGTTTCCGGATGTTGTCAGGGTTACTGCTCCAGTAAGATTAAGCGCTTCAATCTGGTAGTTTATTGCCGTTGAACTGAAATTTTGCTCCACAAAATTAAAATCTAATGCAGCTTTAGTAGTCGACAAAGAGGGAACAAGAACGCTGGAAGTTGTTATGTTTAATAGATTGCTTTCAGTTTGAGTATTACCAGTTGCATCTTCAGATATAGAATATAAAACATAATCAGTGCCTAACGATAATCCCGTTATGGTTTTTACAGACTCAATCGCGGCGTCCTTAATTTCCAGGATACCGGATTGTAAAGCGGGTGCATTGGTCGCATTTGTTCCTGCTTTTATTTGTGCACCGCTTGGGGTTGCACTTCCTGAAGGCAATAGCACAAAATAGGTTTTTCCGGGCTCGTCTAGTTTAGTCGAAAAATCAAATCCATCAGAAAGAATGCTGCTTATTTTTGGATATCCCACGGCATTTACAGGAGCTGTAACATCATTTATCACACTAATGTCATCAATGGCAAATGAGGGACGGGAACCACCGCCTGAAACTTGTCTTGAAATCCATCGGATCTGAACTACGTCTTTATTGTCGCATTCTATTGGCAGTACAACTTTTATTTTTTGAATGTTTTGCCCTATTGTTCCTGAAGTTTGTCCTGTTGTACCGCTCGAATACACCGTTGGGGATAAAGTAATAAAAGCATCAGCGGTGCCCACTCTGTATTGCAGGACGAACTCGTTGATCCGCGTATTAGAAGTTCCGTTATAGGGATTACGAATCACCATGGCATCATATTCTACGGTAATTCTAGATTTACCAAGTGTTTTGAAAGCAAATCCTAAAGTTAAATCCAATGAACCGGTATTTAGAAAACCAATTTTTCCATTGTAATTATGGAAATTCCCGCTCGTTGTTGCAGCGGTACTACTGGCCACTAATGGTTTGTCTGTAACAACTGCAGCTGCGGTATTAAATGTACTTCCCGGTGCTGTACTGGCTGTCCAGCCCTGAAATCCGGCGGGATATGTAGCAGAGGCTGCATCTAAAGTTGAAAAATCCTGTAAAAAAAGTAAATCTTGGGGAGCTGGCGCAGTTCCTTGGGCAAAAATAGAGGCCGTAAAGCAATAAAAAAAACTTAAAAAAGCCAGGATATGGCACAAATGGCACTTGTTTTTCATAGGTTTACGATTGAATTAGGAGTCAAAAATAACATTTCTTACGTTAACAGAATATTATAAATTCGTACTTCAGATTGTTTTTAAAGGAATTTATTATAAAAGAAAAGAGCTTTAGTAAAACCCAATTGTTCGCTTTTTTTCAATACGATGAATTCTTATTTTATCCAGTTTTATATTTCCTTCGATTTCAAAAGCTATACTTCAGAATTTATATTTTTGGGTGGATTTTAACTACTACTGCATACTTCATCTGTCAGTCGGCTTTTTCAAACCTAAAGCAGTTGTTTTTCTGCAATCTGTATTTTTAAAGTTAAGATAGCAACTTGCTGTAACAGTTCATCATTTATCCAAAGTAATTCTATTCGTTAATAAAATATTTAGTTTACACCAATAAATGTTTTCGGTTTTACTTTTTTAAACCCATTAAAAACTAAGCTATCTTTGTGCCAAAACAGAAAGTATAACATGTCTCATTCGCACTTTATCATACACAAACCATACGGCTATCTGAGCCAGTTTATTTATGAGCTCAAAAGAAAAAAGAAACTGCTGGGTGAATTGTACGATTTTCCCAAAGGAACGATGGCAATAGGACGTCTTGACGAAGATTCAGAAGGGTTATTGTTGCTGACCACGGACGGAATGATGAGCGAAATCATTAGAAGCAAAAAAGTCGACAAGGAATATTATGTACAAGTTGATGGTATTATTAATCAGGATGCCATTCAGCAATTGCAAAAAGGAGTCGAAATTGGTTTTAATGGCACTAAATACATCACTAAACCGTGTACTGCTTTTTTGATAAATGAAGTTCCCGCTTTTGGTGCCAGAGGGAAAAAAATACGGGACGAACGCCATGGTCCAACTTCCTGGGCTTCAATTACTGTCAATGAAGGAAAGTTTCGCCAAGTACGAAAAATGACCGCAGCGGTTGGGTTTCCTACCTTGCGATTGGTTCGAGTGCGGATAGGAAATGTTTTTTTACATGATTTACAGGCGGGAGAAGTTGTGGAAGTGTCTGATTTTGCAGTCCTTTCAAATGAAAAATAACAATAAAAAATACAATAGTTACAATGTTAAATATCGTTTTAGTAGAACCCGAAATACCAAATAATACCGGAAATATTGGCCGATTGTGCGTAGGAACCGAAAGCCGGTTGCATCTAATTCATCCTTTTGGTTTTGTGATCAATGATAAAAATCTAAAGCGTTCTGGACTCGATTATTGGGTGCATCTTGACGTTACCGAATATCAAAATATAGCCGAATGGAAAGTGCAGATTCCGGATTTGTCCCGCGTTTTTCTGATGAGTTCCCACTCTAAAAAATCGTATTTAGAAAATGATTTTCAAGAGGGTGACTGGTTGGTTTTTGGCAAAGAAAGCAAAGGGTTGAGTGAAGCTGTTTTAAACGAATTCCCCAATCATCTGACAATTCCTATGGCACCGCTGATCCGGAGTTTCAATATTGCTAATTCCGTGGCTTTTGTCATTGGCGAAGCAAAAAGACAAATAGGATTGCAGATTTAAGAAATAATAAACTTCCCTTTTTCAGCATCAAAAACAATATGCTCATCTTTGAACAGCGTATTGAAAGTTCCTTTCATAATCAAATTACAAGGTTGGTCCTGAACGACGGTTTCCGGAGTCATAATGATCATTTCATCACTTAATTGTATGGCCATATCAATATCATGTGTAGAAAAAAGAATGCATTTTTGAGTTTCCGCTGTAAGTTTTTTTAGGAGTTTAAACAACACCACTTTGTGTAATAAATCTAAATGGGTCGTGGGTTCATCCAGAATGATTAACGGTGTGTCTTGTGCTAAAGCCCTTGCGATCAGAACGATTTGTAACTGTCCGTCACTGATTTCGTAATGTTTTTTTGAAACCAAATGACCAATTTGTGTGAGTGCAATTGCTTGGTTAATTTTAGCAATATCAGTGTCGGTTAATTTTCCAATCCAATTGGTGTACGGTTGCCTTCCTAAAGCGATGAGTTCCCAAACGGTCAAATTACTGGGCGGTAATTTTTCAGTTAAAACGATGCTTAAATTTTGTGCCAAGGTTAACGTATCCAGCTCTTGAATATTTTTGTTATTCAGCAAAGCAGTTCCTGAAAGGGGTTTCTGAATTCCGGTTATGGTTCGTAAAAGTGTAGATTTTCCAATTCCGTTAGCGCCTATTAAGGTAATGAGTTTTCCTTTATCTAAGTTTAAGTTGAGGTTTTCGGCAATACAAATAGCCGCACTTTTAGTTTTGTAACCAATGCTCAAATTGTTTGTTGAAAGGATGTTCTTAGTGGTACTCATTTTTCTTTTTTTGGAAAATTTAAACGTCGATTATATCGATTTTAAAAACAAATATAAATATAGGCACGCAATTTTTAATATTATCCCATCATTTTTCGTTTTCGGACAATCAGCCAGATAACTATAGGCGCTCCTAGTAAGGAAGTGATGGCATTTATTGGCAATGTGATATTCGTACCTGGCATTTGGGAAATTGCATCGCAAATGAGCATTATTGCTGCTCCTAAAAGGAGGGTGCTCCAGTACAATATAGAATGGTTGCTGGTTTGAAACAGTAATTTTGCTATATGTGGTACGGCTAAACCAATGAAAGCTATAGGTCCAGCATACGCAGTAATGCTTCCCGCCAAAATACTCGTTGCAATAATGATAATCAATCGTGTTCTTTTGAAATTCAGTCCCATACTTTGGGCATAATTCTCTCCTAAAAGCAAGGCATTAAGTGGTTTTACGCTGAATAGGCTTAATAATAATCCTATAACTACGCACACTGTCAAAATCAAAATCGAGGACCAAGAAAGGTTCCCTAAAGATCCCATAGACCAGAAAGTGAATTTTTGCAATTGTTCTGCCGAGCTAAAATAGGTCAGTACGCCCACCACAGCACTTGTAAAACTACCAAACATCAAGCCTACAATCAGTATGGTCATCGTGTCCCGCAAGCGTCTGGAAATTACTAAAATGGCAAGTAGAACGATAGAACTGCCAAGGGTTGAGGCAAGGACTACTCCGTAAGACGACAGTAAAATACCACTTAGAAATGGAGGTAATAATCCCGCACCCAAAATTACAAAGGCAACTCCCAGACTCGCTCCTGAACTCAACCCTAAAACATAGGGACCAGCCAGCGGGTTTCTAAAAAGGGTTTGCATTAATAATCCGCTGATCGAAAGTCCCATTCCCACTAAAACTGCAGTGATAGCCTTAGGTAAGCGGTAGTTGATGATAATGTATTCCCAAGTTGATCTGCTGGACTGACCACCGGTTAAACTCGTGTACACCTCCCGAAAAGGAATTCGTATCGAACCCAAACTGATGTTCAGAAAAAACAAGAAAAGAAGCCCTAAAGCAAGAGCGGAAAATAAAAGGATATTTCGGTTTTTATTGGCCAACTTAGTTCAGTTTTTGTGCAAAAGTAAAAGTGTAATTTGGAAGCAATTCAGGGTGGAACATTTTGATGTAGTCTTTTAAAATCAAATCCGGTCTGCTCGGTCCTGTTTCATAATAAATGGTTCCTCCTGTTGCTCCTAATTTGCTTTCGAAAGTATAAATATTTTTGGTAGAAAAAGCGTTAAACTGACTGTAATGGGGATTGCTTTTTTCTAATTCTGACAGGTTTTTAAATGACCCGGAAGCAATCCAGTGAGTCGCATTTTTTGCTTTATACAATACCTGTTCAAAAGAAAGTGCCTGGCTTCCTGTTCCTTCCAGATTTGCCCAGAGATACGTTGCTTTTGCATCTTTCATGAATTGTGCCACCCAGCTGTTTCCCTTGGCAACAAACCATTGATCTTGATACATTGAGCCATACAATACAGTAGATTCAGGCTGTTTGTCTGCAACTAATTGTACCGCTTCCTTGTAGTCTTTTGTAATCTGGTCAAAAAGTATTTTAGCTTCTTTTTCTTTGCCAAAAAGAGCGCCATAAAGTTT
The DNA here is from genome assembly GCF_003970355.1 of Flavobacterium bomense. Taxonomy (NCBI): domain Bacteria; kingdom Pseudomonadati; phylum Bacteroidota; class Flavobacteriia; order Flavobacteriales; family Flavobacteriaceae; genus Flavobacterium; species Flavobacterium bomense. The sequence continues at coordinate 118,120 of NZ_RYDJ01000004.1, forward strand.
GAGCCATTCTGCTTTTCCAAGAGGAGATTGTTCCATCCAGTCGCCTTGAATCATGATTTTCAATCCGCTTTTTTGTAAGTTTTCAATCATCGGGTTGTTATTGTCGATGCCAAAAGTGACAATCAGGTCAGGAGCGATATCGATGAGTTGTTCCATGTTTAGCTTTTCATTTTGCCCCACATTTTTGACGGAACCCTTGCCAATTAAACGACGGGTTTTCTCAGAAGATACGTAATCAGTATGCGGAAAACCAACTAATTTGTTTTCGGCACCAATCATTTCCAGGAAAGGAATATTGGTTGTTGAGGTAACCACAATCGTTTCTAACGGCACTTGAATTATGAGGTTTTTTTGTAAAGTATCGGGAATAACAGCTCCTTTTTCTTTTAAGATATAAGTGAAGTCTGTAGCAGCATTTGGCCATGGATTACTCACTTTTACCAGCGAGTACCCTTGATATTTGTAAATAGCCAGACCACTTGCATATTCAATTTCGTTGTTAGCGTTACTTATTTTTAGTGTTGCAGGGTTTTCGTTTTTTTTGCAACTGACGAATGATAAAAGTGCCACCGCAAAAAGGATTTTATAAAGATAAATTTTCATGATTCCATTTTCAATACTGGCAAAGGTAGGCCATTTATAAAATTTATTGTTTAATTTTTATAGTAAAAATTTCAACAAATACTATCTTTGACAAATGGATAGCCTAAAGATTAAAAACTGCTCCAGTTGTACAAAACCTTTTAACTGCGGGGACGATTTTCAAGGTAATAGCTGTTGGTGTGCTGATTTTCCTCCTGTTTTTTCTCCTTTAGATGGTGTGGATTGCCTTTGTCCCAGCTGTTTTGCTACGGCTTGTTCGATTAAAATTGAGGAGTATGTGGGCACAATAACCCCGGAAACGGCTAAAGGAAATAAAGCAGCAACTTTGCCTAAAACGGATCAGCTAATCGAAGGAATCGATTATTATATTGCACAAGGCAATTACGTTTTTAAGGCTTGGTTTCATTTAAAAAGAGGACATTGTTGTACTAATGGTTGCCGCCATTGTCCCTATGGATTTAAAAAAAAGTAGCATGATATATTTGATAACAGGTGGAGAACGCTCGGGAAAAAGCAGGTATGCACAGGATCTGGCAATGGAACTTTCGGCCAGACCCATGTATGTGGCAACCGCCAGAAAATGGGATGGTGATTTTCAAAAGCGAATTGATCGTCACCAACAAGAACGTGACGAGCGCTGGATAAATATCGAAAAAGAAAAACAGTGGAGCGAGATCGATTTTTCCGGTAAAGTAGCCGTGATTGATTGTGTGACCCTTTGGTTGACTAATTTTTTTGTAGACACTAAAAATGATGTCGCTTTATGTTTGGAACAAGCCAAAGCCGAATTTGAACAAGTGGCCAATCAGGAAAATACAACCGTTATTATTATCACTAATGAGATAGGCATGGGCGTACATGCTGAAACTCAAATTGGCAGAAAATTTACCGAATTACAAGGTTGGATGAATCAATATTTAGCTAAAAATGCGGATAAGGTGATTTTGATGATTTCTGGAATTCCGGTTACTATAAAACAATAAAAGATGAATTTTGTAAGTTCTTGGAGCGGAGGAAAAGACAGCTGTTATGCTGTGATGAAAGCTAGTCAAAACGGTTTTATTCCAAAGGGATTACTCAATATGATGAATGAAAACGGGAAAGTTTCCCGCTCACACGGATTGCCGTTGTCTGTTTTGAAGCAGCAAGCCTAAAAAATGCAGGTGGCTATTGAATCACTGTTTGTCCAAACTTTAAAAGTACTCAAAAACATCGTATTTCAAGATGAAAAACTTAGATGAAATTATAAAATCGCGCCGAGATACCCGTCATTTTACCTCGGAACCAGTCCCTGAATCTGTTATTGAAAAAGCATTGCAAGCCGGTCATTATGCTCCTTCTGTTGGATTGACGGATGCTACAAAATATTACCTCATTAAATCAGATGTCATAAAAAAAGCCATAAAAAATTTATTTTTGGATTTTGATAAAAAAGCAGCGAATCAAACTGACACGGCAGCACAAAAAACGCAGTATCAAGCTTTAAAATTAGAGGCAATAGAGGAAGCACCGCTTGGATTGGTGATTTGTTATGATCGTTCGGTTTTGAATAATTTTACCATCGGCACCGTGGGAAGTAATGAAGCCATCAAATTTAGTGCGGTTTGTGCTGCGCAAAATATTTGGCTTTCCCTAACCGAACAAGGGTATTCCATGGGCTGGGTTTCTATTTTGAATTATAGTCAGTTCAAGGAATTATTGGGTTTGGGAGAAAACATGGAGCCTTTAGGGTATTTCTGTGTGGGAAAACCAGCTACTGATTACGACAACCAACCCATGTTACAGCAATTGAATTGGAAACAAAAATCAGAAAGTCCATCTGTCGAAGAAATTACGAAAGTGCATCAAAAAGATAAAATTTCGGTGCCGGAATTTAAGACTGCCATTCTAGATACAATCCATTTATCTGAAGCACTGCAGTATAAAATCGATCAGAAGACCAAGCCAACAGGTTCATTGGGTGTTTTGGAAGTTTTAGCCAAACAAATTGGCGAAGTTTTTCAAACATTGGAACCAAAAATTTTAGAACCTACACTTGTTGTTTTTGCTGCAGATCACGGAATTGCTGCCCACGATGTTAGCGCTTATCCACAAGATGTTACCAGACAAATGGTGGCTAATTTTCTGGATGGTGGAGCTGCAATAAATGTGTTTTGTAAACAAAATTCCATCAAATTAGCCATAGTTGATGCAGGAGTAAATTATGATTTTTCGATGACGAGTACTTTGATTTCGGCCAAAATTGCCAAAGGAACCCAGTCGTTTCTGCAGGGTCCTGCAATGAGTCTTACCGAATTGCAGCACTGTTATACCAAGGGAAATGAAATTGTTACCGCTATTGCCAAAACGGGAAGTAATTGTATTGGTTTTGGAGAAATGGGTATTGGGAATACATCAACTGCTTCAGTTTTGATGAGTGTAATTACTGGAATTGCAATTGAAGACTGTATCGGAAAAGGAACGGGAGTTAGCGATGAAAGACTACTTCAAAAACACCGATTACTCAAAAAAGCTATTGAGGATTATCAAGGCTCGCCAACATTAGAAGATAAGTTAGCTCATTTTGGTGGCTTTGAAATTATGCAAATGGCTTCTGGAATGCTCACGGCACATCAAAACAGAATGCTGCTTCTTGTAGATGGATTTATTTGCAGTGTGGCTTTTTTGATTGCCTATAAAAAAAATCCACTGATTCTAAAAAATGCTGTTTTCTGTCATTGTTCTGCAGAACAGGCGCATGCTAAATTATTGGATTATTTAGGTGTAAAAGCCCTGCTCCAACTCGACTTGCGCTTGGGCGAAGGAACGGGTTGTGCGGTGGCTTTTCCAATTATTCAATCGGCAGTTGCTTTTTTGAATGAAATGGCCAGTTTTGACAGTGCCGGTGTGAGTACAAAATAATAATTTTTTCAGTCCAAATTCATAAATAGAGCACTAAAAACGACATAAAATCCAGATTGCATTCACATGAAAAAAGAACTACACATATTTTTTACCGCATTGATGTTTTACACCCGAATTCCCTGTCCTAAAAACATCGATCATAACTCGGATTATTTAAATAAGGCATCTCGTTATTTTTCTTTAATTGGTTGGATTGTAGGTACTATTAGTTTTTTAGTCTATGATGTATCGGTTGGTGTTTTTACCCCTGAAATAGCGATTGTTCTCTCGATGATTGCTGGAATCCTTACTACCGGTGCTTTTCATGAAGATGGTTTTGCTGATGTTTGTGATGGTTTTGGTGGGGGTCGGACCAAAGAAAAAATCTTGGTGATAATGAAAGACAGTGCCATTGGAGCTTATGGTGCCATAGGTTTGGTACTGCTGTTTTTATTGAAGTTTCAGGCTGTTTCGGAGGTACTTACTACTTCTTCATTACAGAATTTATTGCTTTTTGTTGCAGCACATTCCGTGAGTCGTCTGGCAGCCATTTCTATTGTTTTTACGCATCAGTATTCCCGTGAAGATGCCTCGAGTAAAAGCAAGCCCATTGCACAAAGTTATTCCTGGCGTGAGGTGATTGGGGCGTTCTTTTTTGGGTTGTTACCGCTTATTGTTTTGTCTTTTTTTCATTGGCAAATGCTGTTGGTGTTAGTGCCGGTTTTTATCACCCGCTTTTTTCTGGCTCGTTATTTTCAAAAATGGATAGATGGCTATACGGGGGACTGTCTTGGTGCAACACAGCAAGTTTGTGAAATTATATTCTACTTATCTTGTATTGCTTTATGGAAGTTTATTTAGTACGCCATACCGAAACCGTTTGTGAAAAAGGAATTTGCTACGGACAAGCTGATGTGGCATTGTTGGAACCTTATGAACAACAATTTGAAGCCATAAAAGCACAAATTCCTGCTGAAAGTATCGTGTACTCTAGTCCGTTAAATCGATGCGTGGAGTTGGCAAACTTCCTATCATCAACAAAAATACAAATGGACTCCCGGTTAATGGAAATGAATTTTGGTGATTGGGAATTAAAAAATTGGGATAGCATTCCTGTTATCGATTTGACCCCTTGGATGAATGATTTTGTTCATGTTCGTGTGCCAAACGGGGAGTCTTTTACAGACCTCCGTGATAGAGTTAGCGATTTTTTAGATCATGAACTTCCTAAAAAGACCATTAAACCTATTGTGATCGTGACCCATGCCGGAGTGATTCGAAGTATTTTGTGTAAAATTACAAAGTTGCCACTACGAGATGCGTTTCAAAATAAAGTGAACTTTGGAGCGGTGATTAAAATTGAAATATAAAATTGAGAATAGTGTAGGATAATAACGTAATATAATTTTATCTTTGCCGCCGTAATGAGGTTGCTGTTTTGTTTTTCATACCAGCATTAAAAGGGAATCAGGTAAGCGATTACAGATTTCAGTATTCAGATTAGAGAGTTTACATCCTAAATCAAGAATCCTAAATCAAGAATCAAAAATCCTGGGCTGTACCCGCAACTGTAAGCTATAAAGCTTGTTGTTATCTACAAAACCACTGTTCGTCTTTGCGAATGGGAAGGTAAACAACAAGACGCGAGCCAGGAGACCTGCCTGTTACATCGAGTATCAAACTTTCGGGAAAAAAGGTTTGGGTATGGGTAATTCTATGCTTTTCTCCCATTTATAGTCATGTGGCAGTACCATAAAACTGCTATTAAATGTTTCAAAATGAACAAGAAAATCGTTCGTATTAGTGCGCTCTGCGTGCTGATGACTTCGTGTGCTTTCGCACAACAAAAAGACACCATTGCATCCACAAATCAATTGGATGAGGTCGTAATTTCCGATTCTAAATTTGCTTTGCCAAAAGAAAAGTCCGGAAAAGTAATCGTAAAAATTACAGCCGAAGATTTAAAGAGAAGACAAGGGCAAACTGTAGCTACCATTTTGAGTTCAGTAGCCGGAATTGAAATCAACGGAAACCAAAGCCGGAATGGAAAGGATTTAGGGGTTTACATTCGTGGGGGACGAAATCATCAAGTGCTAATTCTTATTGATGGCGTTCCGGTTACCGATGCTTCTGGAATTAGCTTATCGTATGATTTGCGCTTGCTGCCCGTTGAACAAATAGAAAGTATTGAGGTGATGAAAGGCGCTTCAAGTACTTTATACGGATCAGGTGCCGCTGCCGGAGTTATTAATATTACGTTGAAAAAAGCCTCCAAAAAAGCGATTGCAGCAAATGCATACCTTAATGTGGGCACCCAAACGATTGCCAATCAGGAAAATTATAGTATAAATGACTACAGCCAAGGGGTTGCTTTGAACGGAAGCGCTGAAAAAATTAATTATTATGCTTCCTTAAACAGCACCGAAACCACGGGAATTTCTGAGGCAAAATCACCTAATGACGCTGTTTTATTTGAAGCTGATCGTTTTTCCAGAGTGAACTCAGTGGTGAAAATTGGTTTCAAGCCAACAGCTAAATTAGATTTGGATTTCTTTGCAAACTACGATAAAATAAAAAGCGATTTTGATGCAGGATCTTTTGCGGATAACGATGAAAACAGCAGTGCCTCTGAACAATTTCGAGTTGGGTTTTCACCAAAATACAAATATAAAAAAGGAGAATTTGTAATCAATTCAAGTGCTAATTTAATTACAAGGTCCATTTTTAATTATGGAACAATGTTGGATTATAAATCCAGAAGCGTCAATGCAGATGCGTTTAATAAATATGAAATTTCACCTGAATTATTCCTGGTAACAGGTGCTCAATTTCAATTTCATGAAATGTCTAATGAGAGCCCGTACGAGGCCATAGCAAATGAATTGGCCAAATTTAATATGATTGATCCCTATGTGACGGCGGTTTATAGCTCTGAATTTGGGTTAAACCTGAATTTGGGAGCTCGTTACAACATGCACAGTAAATACGGAAATAATTTAGTTTACAATGTAAATCCTTCTTTTTCATTTCCTAATTTACCCTTGAAACTATTAGTTTCTTACAGTACGGCATTTGTAGCCCCTAGCTTGTATCAATTGTATTCTCCTTATGGTGATTTGAATTTATCCTCAGAGAAAGATAAAACATTTGAATTGGGTTTTGAAACAACGATGATTGATAAAAAATTGGTTCTGAATGCTTTGGTTTTTCAAAGAGAGGAAGAAAATGCGATTGGGTTTGATTTAGTGTCTTACAAGTATTTTAATGTTGCGGGTCTAAATAAAGTCAAAGGGTTTGAGACCATGATTTCGTATGCTTTGACGGCTAAAATAAATTTGAATGCCAATTATGCGTTTACAGAATTAGAAAAACAATCGCGAGTGCTGAATCCAAAACACAAAGCGAACGCCGCAGTTGATCTGCAAGCAACGCCACGTTTGGCTTTTAATGCCACATATCAATTTGTTTCGGATCGCTATTTTGAGTATACAACATATCCGGCACCCACTTTTGATCCGGTATTGAATTCTGAAATACTGAAAGATTACCAGCTGATCAACATGAATGTACGGTATGAGTTGATCAAAAATCGAATGAATATTTTTGCAGCAGCAGATAATATTTTAGATAAGGATTTTGTTGAAACAAGAGGGTTTAGTACCAGAGGACGAAATTTCAAAGTAGGTTTGAATATCAAAATGTAATACCATTGCATTATTCCATAAAAAAAGAGGCTTTCAGTGATGAAAGCCTCTTTTTAGTTTATAAAATATTCTTATTTCAATTCTGAAATGAATGCTACGATAGTTGCTGCAATTTTATTTTGTTCCACATCATTGGTTAAATAGTCTCGGTCACCAAGGTTAGACATATAACCCAATTCAACAAGTACAGCCGGGACTTCTGATTTTTTTAAAATGTAGAAGGGAGCTTTCTTTATTTCTGATGATTTTATAGTAGTATTGCGGATAAATTTGTTGCGAAGTTCCACCGCAATCTCATTTGACCTTTCATTCGCAATTGATTCTGTGGCAATATAAAATTCCATTCCTGATTTTGATAGATTTAAATTTTGATTGACATGAAGTGACAAAACTAAATCGGGTTTGATCTTGTTGATCAACGCAGAACGGTCACTCAAAGAAAGAAATTGGTCTCCAATTCTTGTAAGGTGTATGGTCACTTTCTCATTTTTGTTCAAAAATTTGATTTTGTCTGTGATTTTCGCTACAATTTGTTTTTCAGTAGCACTACTGGAAGTTGCTCCAAAATCAGATCCACCATGTCCGGCATCAATAACAACATTTATTTGTTTAGATAGGACAGTATTCGGAATTACAAATGCAAAAGAGACGACGGTGGCAAGAGTTAGAAATAACGGAATTGCTTTTTTCATGTGGTTTTGTTTAATTTGTTATTCAATTGTAACTTATAAAAATAAGAATTATTGTGTAACTTTATTCTATTCCAAAGCTCTCAAAAGACCTTCTGGTGCTTTCTCAATGTACATTTGGTTTTGGATTCCTTTTATTGATTTGGCATCCGTGAAAAACTCAAAATCTTGTCCGGGACTTTGTCGCAATACGCGACCAGTTCCAGTAATTTTGCGAATGGCTGTACTTAATAACGGTTCTGCAGAATCGCCAAGGATTCCCAGAGTGATCAATGTTTCTTTTTGTAGAAAATCAGGTTGTAACCCACTGAAGTAATCCCCAAAACCCACTGAATTGACAATTTTTAACACGATTGGCTGCATGGCATATCTGTGATTGGGATTCCTGCTTTGAGCTCCAAAAGTCGGGGAGTCATAAAGCGTTACGGATCCTACGTTTTTTCCTACTGTAACATCCCCAATTTGTATAACTTGAATGTGAGGTTCTAGCCCGTTGATTACTAACTCGCTTGCTGATGCAGAGCTTTTCGTAGTTAAAATATAAATTTTAGTCAATCCTAAACTATTGATGGCTGTGCTTCCTATTTTATCGGTAAAATAATTGAATAATGCTTCGGGATTTTCAGCCTCGAAATAAGCATTAATTTTTGCATTCCATTGTTGTTTTGCAAAGACTTTTCCTTTAAATTGCCCGGTAATCATACTTGCTAATCGTGTAGCCGTTTGTACAGAACCACCGCCATTGTAACGTAAATCTAAAACCAAGTCCGTAACTACTTGTGATTTTAGAGATGCAAAAGCATCGTTTAATTGAGTGTCAAAATTAGCATAAAAGCCATTGTACATCAAATAGCCTATTTTGTGAGAGCCGGAGGTGATTACTTTATTGATTAAAATTGGATTTTCGGATAGGACTGTTTTTGTCAATGCCACTGATTTACCGTTGCTGACAATTGTAGTTCCGTTATAATCAGCAAGATTTAGTGTGTAATTTTCGTTTGAACCAAAAAGTAACGATTCATAATTGCTTAAAGTCAGCTGTGTACCATTTACGGCAGTAAAAAAATCACCACGTTTTATAGCTTTACTGGAGGCGTCTGAGTTTGCAATAATATAACGAACGTAGCCAAATATTTCAGTTGTACTACCTGGTTTAAAACTTAAACCAAAATCGATACCATTGTTTTTAGTGGTACCTTGAAGCGTTCCTTCGAGTTCTAAATAATCGCTTACAATCCAACTAAATCTATCCGTAGAGGGATTTACCCGCAATGCATTAAACAAATCCTCAGGCACGGGATAGTCTTTTAAAAAAGAGTTTAATGCAGTTTGATCTGCGAATCGGTCATCGTCTAAATTTGGAACATCAGCTTGCCACAAATAGTACAGATTCATTCCTTTCCAAATGAAATCCTGAATCTCGAGACTTGCAGGTGGTGTCACGTCATCATTGTCCTGACAGCTTTGTAAAGTGAAAGTAGCTATGAAAAATAAAAGTGTAAATTTGAATACTGTTCTCATAATTGTATTTTAATACTTTATTAACGTAAAAATACTAACTTTAGTTTTATTTTATGTTTTTTTGTTGCAAAAATAAATAGGATTCATCTTAATAGTATAACTCGTTTGATTTTTAATGGATATGAAAGAGTACGCAATCCGGGTGTCACTTTCCCGGGCACGAAAAACGATTAAAGAATTTATGATACAAATACACAATTATGGAATCAAATAAAGTCGAGGGTTTATTAGGAAAATACTTTCAGGTAGCGGCCACTTTAGCCCAAGAAAAAGAGTTGCGGGATTATTTTTCGTCTCAGGATGTTGCTTCGCATTTACAACAGTATGCTTCATTATTTGACTGTTTTGCTGTTGCAAAAGAGCAGCAGAATATGAATAAAACTCCAGTATTTGAAGTTGTTATGGCTAAAAACAAGAATAAAAAAGGGAATTTAGGCTGGGTTTCTATTGCAGCTTCAGTTGTTGTTTTGATGGGAATAGCAACGTATGTCCTTTTTGATTTGGATGCTACAAAAGAAAATACAAATTTAGGAACCTATGAAGATCCTGAAGCCGCTTTTAGGGCCACTCAAAAAGCATTGTCATTATTATCCAAGAATGTGAATATTGGCATAAAAAGTGTACAATACATTGAAGAATATCAAACCGTTAAAAACAGGGTTTTTGTAAGCGCTAAAAAAGAGTGGAAAAGATCCTAAAAATCAAACTAAGAATACTAACAATAAAATAATTAAATAAAATGAAAGCAACCATTCAAAAAAGTATCAATAGGAGTTTTAGCAAAAAGTGTCTGATCACTTTAGTATTTCTAGTTATTTCGAGTCCATTTTTTGCACAAGCAGTCTTTGACAAATTTGACGGACAAGATGATGTTACGTCCATTATAGTCAATAAAAAAATGTTCGACTTGATGAGTAAGGTCAAAGTAGATGCTTCTGATAAAGAAACGCAACAGTACCTGAGTTTGATAAAAAAATTGGACAACCTAAAAGTTTTTACTACAAAAAGTACCAGAGCAGAGGGAGAAATGAAAGCTGCTGCAGAGAAGTACATCAAAACAGCGGGATTAGAAGAGTTGATGCGCGTGAATGAAAACGGAAGGAATATAAAAATTCTGGTAAAATCAGGAACTTCAGATTCTCAAATTAGAGAATTGCTGATGTTTATTGAAGGAGCTAAAAATGAGGATACAGTGCTGATGTCATTGACAGGAAATTTTGATTTGAATGAAATTTCAGTTCTTACCGATAAGATGCGAATTCCAGGAGGTGATGACTTAAAAAAAGCAACTAAAGGCAGAAAATAAGAGGAACCCAACCAGCGTAATGATTATGATGAGCGTATTGCAACAATCGAACATTGATTTAGAACAATTGAAGCCGCTATAGCAGTTCATGAAATAAACAGAGTTATATCTATAAAAAAAAGCGTCTTGATGTTGTAATCGAGACGCTTTTTTTATGCCTATTTCAAGAATATTATTTGCAAAACATTTTTTTATTTTTAACGGCACTTTGGCTTCCTAATTTAATGGCTTTGGTGAAATCAGCGCACGCATTTTTTTTATTTTGAATGTGAATATTAGATAACCCTCTAAGATTATAGGCAATGTAGTCTTTAGGATTTAACGTGATAGATATCGTACAATCTTCAATGGCTCCCGTATAATTTTTAGCCTTGTAATTGATGTCAGCCCTGGTGGTATAAGCATCTCCTTTTTTAGGTTCAATGATGATGGTTTTATTGACATCATCTAACGCCCCTTTTATATCGCCTGATTTTTGTTTCAAAAGGGCTCTGTTTAAGTAGGCTTCAGCAAACAATGGATCAGCTCGTATGGCTTTAGTATAATCAGCAATAGCGCCTTTTAGATTGCCTGTTTCTGCTTTTTTTAAAGCTTGGTCAAAAAAATCGTAGGCAATTGGACTCTGACTCCAGCCAGTTAAGGAACTTAATAATAATGCAAGAAAAATTAATTTTTTCATAAAAATTTTAGGTTTCAAATTGGGAGAATTTATTCAATTATTAATTAGATATCTATTATTTAAAGGTACAATTCTTTTTATTTATTTTGATAACGAATAGAAATCGATTTTATTTTAAAAGCGTATTTAAGATTGTTTCTAGGCCAGTTTTAAAAAGTATGATTTTGGATAAAAAAGTATTTGATGTGGATCACTGCAATTAAAATTGTGTGCAATAATTTAGTTGTATAACGTATTAATTTTTTAGGACTCTTATTACTACCAATAGTATTTAATTTGTCATTTTTACAAAAAAGAAATCACACAACTAAAGTTTTTTTTAATAAGATTAAATCTTATTAAAAATGATAAAAAAGCTAAATTTTATCGATGAAAGCAAGTTCGTTACAAGCGAAGGACTGTCTTAATAATATATATGCAACCCGTTAAACTCTCTTTATAACGGTATTTTCATAAATCAAATGGAATTGCTGAGAAGTTAAAATAAAGAATAACAACTAAACATCAGGTAAATTTAGTATTGAAAACCAAAAGGTAATTTTCCGTTGTTGTCTCTGTTTATTCTTTACAATAAATATTTGTTTTCCTTTATCAAGAGGTAAAGGACTTATTAAATAGCGCCAATTGTAATCTTACGACCGGCCTTATGCATACATGTTTTGTAGAAGTATGGATTTTTGATAAACAATAGAAACTCTTACATTGTTTAAAAATCACATTCACCAATGTATATGTGGGGTTTTACAGCGGATTTGGGAGTTTTTTTGTCAGTGGTATTTCCTTTTTTTTCTTTCAGTATTCGTATTTTGATGAATTTAATTTGCTGAAAATAAAAATCAGGACAATGTAGGGTATTGATTTTAAGCGATAAATATACAATTGGCATGAAAAATTAAAATTGGTTCATTTCTTTTCCGAAGGACGAAATGTACGGCGTAATGTGTAATATTTACAATTGGTTGAGTGCTAGATCTTTTCTGGTTTTTACATTGTAATAATAAAATACCAAGCTTTTGACTGAAAACGTTTTCGTCCTTTTTTTTTGTTAAACATAATTAATTTCTTTTATTTCGATCTTTACTTTTATTACTTTTGGCGCCCAATGAAAGTAGTTGTATTTTTCTTATACTTATGTTTCCACCTGTTAGGTGGAGAAAATTATGCTCATGCAGCAACGCATGATAGTCGTGTAAGCAACGCTTTAACGTCAAGCAGTGTAAAAAATGGAGAAGTAAGATTTGCTAACAACGATTATAGCAATAGTAAAGTTATTTCAGCTGGTTTTGAATTAGAAGAGGAGTGCTTCAGCGGTGAAAATCTTAAAAATAAGGATTCAGATAATTTTTTTACTAATAAAATAGACTTGACCAGAAGCTGGTATTTGTTGTTTTCCTGTCAGCCTGTTTTAAATTATTATACCAAGAATTTTAAAATCTTCGCCCCATTTTGTGGCCAATCAAATCCTATTTATATTACTCAGGGTGTTTTAAGAATTTGATAATTACTTCACGTCAATTTCCAAAGTTTAGATCCTTACTTACCTCGTGAAAATATAGCATCTTATTTTTCGGTATGGGAATACAGATACTTTTCAGGAAGCTGATGACTTTTTACGTCTAAAGGAATTCTTAATTCCAAGTATCAAATCGCTTAATTTCCATTTTATATTATGAAAAGAATACTCGTTTTCACGGGCTTAATTGCCTTGTTGTGCCTTACAGGCTGTACAACTAAAAAAGAAGAAAAAGAAGAAGCTGAAAAATTTACAGTAACAAATCCAATAAAAATAGATACTTCGTATACCAAGGAATATGTTTCGCAAATAAAATCTGTTCGAAATATTGAAATCCGAGCACAAGAAAAAGGGTATCTGCAAAACATCTATGTGGATGAAGGGCAGTTTGTGAAGGCAGGTCAGTTATTGTTTAGAATCATGCCAAGAATTTATGAAGCTGAACTGCAAAAAGCAAAAGCGGAAGAAAAAGCTGCACTAATCGAATTACTGAATGCCAAAACCTTGGTGGATAAAAATGTGATTTCAAAAAACGAGCAAGCGATGGCACAAGCTAAACTTGAACAAGCTAAAGCCGAAGTGTCACTGGCAAAAATTCATTTGTCATTTACCGAAATCAGAGCGCCTTTTGACGGTACCATTGACCGCATTCCTTTGAAACTAGGAAGTCTTATTGATGAAGGTGAATTGCTGACAAGCCTTTCTGACAATAGTCAGATGTTTGCTTATTTTAATGTTTCGGAACCGGAATATATCGATTATCAAACCAATTTAAAAAATCGTGCCGAAACAAATGTAACGCTAATTTTAGCGAACAATCAACCCTTTAAATACAGAGGAAAAGTTGAAATTATTGAAAGCGAATTCAATAACGAAACTGGGAATATTGCTTTCCGAGCAAAATTCCCTAATGGAGATAAACTGTTAAGAAATGGAGAAACAGGGGAGGTTCAGATGCTGGTTCCGCTTCGAAATGCCATTGTAATTCCGCAAAAAGCAACGTATGAAATTCAAGATAAGAAATATGTTTTTGTGGTCGATAAAAATAATAAAGTGCGATCCAGGGAAATAACTATAAATAGTGAAATGCCAGACTTGTATGTCGTAAGCAGTGGTATTTCGGAGAATGATAAAATCGTGTTAGAAGGGGTTCAAAAAGTAAAAGAGGAGGACAAAATCAAGTATGAATATCTAGCACCTAATGCGGTTCTGGCTCATTTGCGATTAAAAGCGGAATAACTTCGTAATTCCAATTTGGTTTAATCATTAAAAAATAAATAGATGTTTAATAAATTCATTGAAAGACCAGTTCTATCGATAGTAATATCGCTAATAATAGTCTTTTTGGGCGCCTTGGCTTTAACAAATTTGCCAGTGACTCAATTCCCTTCAATTTCTCCACCAAAAGTCAATATAACCGCCGATTTTCCTGGCGCTAACGGTGAACTGATGATCAAATCAGTAATTATTCCGTTAGAAAGAGCCTTGAATGGTGTTCCAGGAATGAAATATATGACTTCTGATGCGGGTAATGATGGAGAGGCTAGCATACAAGTAATATTTAATTTAGGTACAGACCCAAATCAAGCGGCAATAAATGTTCAAAATCGGGTTGCTTCGGTAGTTAATAAATTACCGCCATTAGTGGTAAGAGAAGGTTTAAAGATTACACGTGAAGAATCGAGTATGCTCATGTATGTAAATCTTTATAGTAAGGATAACAATACCGATCAAAAATTTCTTTACAACTTTGCCGAAATTAATATCCTTTCCGAATTGAAAAGGGTAAATGGAGTAGGGTTTGCTGATGTTTTGGGTACGCGTGAGTACGCCATGAGAATTTGGTTGAAACCCGACAGAATGTTGGCCTATAAAATCTCTACAGATGAGGTTATGGAAGCATTGGCCAATCAAAGTTTGGAAGCATCTCCTGGTAAAACCGGGGAAAGCTCCGGTAAACGATCTCAGGCATTTGAATATGTATTGAAATATTCTGGGCGATTTACTACAAAAGAGCAATACGGAAACGTTGTTTTACGAGCTAGCGCTGACGGTGAAATTTTACGATTAAAAGACGTTGCTAATATTGAGTTTGGAAGCTCCATGTACGATATTTACTCGAACCTGAACGGTAAGCCTTCTGCTGCAATTGTATTGAAGCAATCGTACGGTAGTAATGCCAGCCAGGTTATTAAAGAGGTAAAGGCAAAATTAGCTGAAATTAAGAAAAATTCTTTCCCGAAAGGAATGGATTATGAAATAAGTTATGACGTTTCTAAATTTCTGGATGCTTCTATCGAAAAAGTAATTCACACTTTGGTTGAAGCCTTTATTCTGGTGGGATTGGTTGTGTTTTTGTTCTTAGGAGATTGGAGATCAACTATTATACCGGCAATTGCAGTGCCAGTTTCACTTATTGGAACTTTTGTTTTCATGCAATTCTTTGGAATTTCGCTCAACCTTATTACTTTGTTTGCATTGGTATTAGCGATCGGTGTCGTGGTTGATGATGCTATTGTGGTGATCGAAGCCGTGCATGCCAAGATGGAAGAAGAACATCTTTCAGCCATAAAAGCTACAAAAAAAGCGATGCATGAAATTGCGGGTGCTATTATTGCTATTACCTTTTTGATGGCTGCGGTATTCATTCCAGTTGCTTTTATGTCAGGCCCTGTGGGGATATTCTATCGTCAGTTCTCCATCACTATGGCTACTGCAATTATTCTATCTGGTATTGTGGCGTTAACGCTTACACCGGCACTTTGTGCGATGATGTTGAAAAATAATCATGGAAAGCCTAAAAAGAGAACTCCAGTAAACAGATTTGTAGATGGATTTAATACTACGTTTAATACTACGGCTGGAAAGTATCAAAATGCGTTGAGTCGTATCATTAACAGAAGAACCATTACTTTTATAACCCTTGTAGGTTTCTGTATAGGAACATGGGTAATAAGCAGCAACGTACCTTCTGGTTTTATTCCAAATGAAGATCAAGGAATGTTTTATGCTATTATTCAAACCCCTCCAGGTTCATCATTAGAAAGAACCAATAGTGTTGCAGAAAAACTTCAAAAGATCGCAGAAACTGTCGAAGGAGTCAAATCAGTTTCTGCTTTGGGAGGTTATGAAATTCTGACAGAAGGTACCGGCTCTAGCACCGGAACTTGTTTGATAAACCTTAAAGATTGGAGCGATAGGAAAAATGCAGTACAAGAGGTTATGGCAGAATTAGAAGAAAAAGCTAAAGACATTCCCGGTGCTAATATTGAATTTTTCCAGCCGCCTGCTGTCCCTGGGTATGGAGCTGCAGGAGGGTTTGAACTTCGTTTGCTTGACAAAGCAGGTTCAGGGGATTATAAAAAAATGGAAACAGTGAATACTGAATTCGTAAAAGAATTGAATAAACGTCCTGAGCTAGCTTCGGTATTTAGCTTTTACAGTGCCAGTTTTCCGCAGTTTATGATGAAAGTTGATAATGATTTGGCACAGCAAAAAGGTGTGTCCATTGATAATGCCATGAATACGTTATCTACACTAGTGGGAAGTAACTATGAAATTAGCTTTATTAAGTACGGATTTAATTACAAAGTAATTGTGCAGGCAGCTCCTGAATACAGAGCTTTGCCGGAAGATATTTTAAAATTGTATGTAAAGAATAACCGAGATGAAATGGTCCCATTTTCTGCTTTCATGAAGCTGGAAAAAGTATATGGATTGTCGGAAATTACACGGCACAATATGTATACTTCTGCTGAAATAAGTGGAGCCGCAGCTGAAGGTTATAGTAGTGGTGAAGCCATTAAAGCGATTCAGGACGTGGCAGAGAAAAAACTGCCTAGAGGGTATGGTATTGACTGGGCGGGAATTTCTGCCGATGAAGTAGCGCAAGGGAATCAGGCCATTTGGATCTTCCTGATTTGTTTAGGTTTTGTATACTTAGTTTTAGCAGCACAATATGAGAGTTTTATTTTGCCATTATCGGTGATTCTCTCTTTACCAGCCGGTATTTTTGGTGCGTTCCTTTTATTAAAGCTAACAGGCTTAGAAAATAATATTTATGCTCAGGTAGCTATGGTCATGCTTATTGGTTTATTGGGTAAAAATGCCGTTTTGATTGTCGAGTTTGCTATTCAAAGACATGCAGCAGGAAAATCAGTGCTCGAAGCAGCGATGGAAGGTTCTAAAGCTAGGTTTCGCCCTATTTTGATGACTTCATTTGCCTTTATTGCAGGTTTAATTCCTTTGGTGTTTGCCTCTGGACCTGGTAAAATTGGTAACAGAACTATTGGTACTGCCGCAGCTGGTGGTATGCTTATAGGAACAATTTGCGGTGTATTTATTATTCCTGGGTTGTACTACGTTTTTGGTAGAATCGCAGAAAAATACAAGCTAGTAAAAAAGGAAAAAGAAAATCCATTAACGGAAGAAATTGATAATAATCATGTATAAAATCAAGTTGTATAAATATAGTATCTCGTTAGGTATTTTCCTGACGATGGTAAGCTGTAAAGCTCCGACAATAGCTACTTTAGAGGTCAATCGCCCTATTCCGGAATCTTTCGGCAGTAATGGAGATTCCACGAATATGGCTGCTATTCAATGGGGTAATTTCTTTAAAGACAAAAACCTGATAGCTTTGATTGATACAGCGCTCCAAAATAATCAGGAGCTGTTGATCACTTTGCAGGAAATTGAAATTGCAAAGAATGAAATCCGAATCAAAAAAGGGGCGTTGTTTCCAACAGTTGGTTTACGGGCTGGCTCCGGAGTTGAAAAGGTAGGACGGTACACCAGTCAAGGAGCTGGTGATGCAGCTACAGAAATTGTTCCCGGCATTGAAGTTCCAGATGCGCTAAAGGATTATACCGTGGCTGCTTATGCAAAATGGGAAGTAGACATTTGGAAGAAATTGCGCAATTCTAAGAAAGCTGCTGTGAGCAGGTATTTATCTACTGTAGAAGGGAAAAATTTTGTGATAACAAACCTTATCGCTGAGGTTGCAGATTCGTATTATGAATTACGATCACTCGACAGCCAGTTGGGAATTGTAAAACAGAATATCAACTTGCAAAGTAATGCCCTGGAAATTGTCAGAATTCAGAAACAAGCCGCTAGGACTACTGAATTAGCTGTTCAAAAGTTTAAAGCGGAGGTATTAATTTCCAGAAGTATGGAATTTGATATTCTTCAGAAGATAAAGGAAACGGAGAATAGGATTAATTTTTTGCTGGGACGCTATCCACAAGAAATAGCGCGGGATAAAAGTGATTTTTTAAGTTTACTACCTTCGGGAATCAATTCGGGAATTCCATCACAATTATTAGCGAATCGTCCGGATATTAAACAAGCAGAATTAGAATTAGCTGCCGCAAAGCTGGATGTGAAAGTGGCTCGGGCGGAATTTTATCCTTCTCTTGATATCACGGCAGCATTAGGAATACAGGCATTTAAGCCTTCTTATTTCTTTAAGTTCCCGGAATCAGTACTTTATTCGCTCGCGGGTGATATTGCTGGACCACTAATCAATCGGAACGCGATTAAAGCCGAGTTTTACAACGCCAATTCAAGGCAACTTCAGGCGATGTATAATTATCAGCGTACGCTTTTAAATGCGTATCTGGAAGTATCTAATCAACTTTCTAGAATTGGTAATTTGGAGAAGAGTTATAATTTAAAATCACAACAAGTAGATGCTCTTAACAAGTCTATAGATATAGCAGGTGATTTATTTAAATCTGCCAGAGCCGATTATTTTGAAGTTTTGATGACGCAACGTGATGCGCTGGAATCTAAACTCGAGCTTATAGAAACTAAAAAAGCGCAGCTTAATGCCGTAGTCCATGTTTACAGGGATTTAGGCGGCGGTTGGAAATAAAAAAACAAATTAAAGGTAAGAGCCAGTTCATTTTGACTGGCTTTTTTTTGGTATAAATAGTAATTTATGCGAATCAAGGGTTAAAAAAGAAAGAAATATCTGTTTAAAAATTAGATTAATAAGCTGATAATCAGTATATTTATAGTGTATCTAACGCACATTTAAATATATGATTAATCAGCCTAAAGCCCTAAAATTAATAAAAATCTACTCAATAATCTGCGACAGATTTGAAAAAGATTTAAAATATACTTGCGAACGTTTTAGCAACAATGATAAGCAAGATTTAACAGACCAAGAAATTATGACCATTTATCTATTCGCAGTTCAAGAAGAACAACGCTTTAGCATCAAACAAATTCACAAATATGCTTGTGATTATTTGATTGATTGGTTTCCAAAACTCGGTTCATATACTGCTTTTTCTAATCGGCTTAACCAATTGTCGGAAGCTTTTAGACGTTTTACATCTTCGTTGTTTGAAGATTTTCTACCCTCTGACTGTTTTGCTGATCAAAGTTTACTGGATTCAATGCCTATAATCACTTGTTCTGGAAAGCGTAATGCAAAAGTAGCTAAAGAACTGACCGACAAAGGATATTGCTCTACTAAAAGCTTGTATTATTATGGTGTGAAATTACACGCATTGGCTTTTAGACGCTTAGATAAAATCCCTTTTCCTGAGGAAATTCAAATAACTCCAAAAGAGCGTTTGGATGCAATTATTAAATTACTGCCTTATGTGATACCTAAAAATTCACATATTGAAATTGATAGCCCAGCACATCATTTCCAGCAAATGAATTTAACAATAATTGAACAAACTTTAAGATTAGAAGAGCATGGCTAAAATAAAAATATCTAATTTAGATGACCTAGAGCAGTTGGTTTTAAATCCTAAAGTATCGAAAAAAGATAAATTCCGAATATTTGTGCAGGCTCTACGATCATTCCCCATTGTATTCATTGAGATTAATGGCATTGAGGATGGCAACAATTTACTTATTCCCAGGATGCTGACAATAATTAGAGAGATACGGGATGATCCAACTGCATCGAGTTACTCAGGGCTAACGGTAACGTTCTTGGAACGGGATAAGGAAGCCCCTCCAGCAGATGCAATAATTGATTTTATAGATTAAAGAAAAAACCCGATACGAAAACTAAATTGTATCGGGTTTTTTATGCTTAAAATAATGATTAGCGATTAAATAGCGACTAAAATACCTGTAACTATCTAATAATCAATGCTTATAGTGACCACGGTGGGATTTGAACCCACACGCCCTTGCGAGCACCAGCCCCTCAAGCTGGCAAGTCTACCGTTTCTCCACGTGGCCTTATAAAAAAAAGGTCCAGTAATAAATTACTCGACCTTTTGTGACCCGACTGGGGCTCGAACCCAGGACCCCATCATTAAAAGTGATGTGCTCTACCAACTGAGCTATCGAGTCAATGCTTCAAGGAAAGTATGTGTTGATCACTAAAATTGTGACCCGACTGGGGCTCGAACCCAGGACCCCATCATTAAAAGTGATGTGCTCTACCAACTGAGCTATCGAGTCATTTTCTTTCCTTGAATGCGGGTGCAAATATAAGGACTTATTTTGGAGTTTTCCAAGCAATTTTATTATAAATTTGTCTTTTTTAAACAAAATTACTCAACACCTTAATTTGTAAGGTTTTATTCAGATGAAAAAAATAATTTTATTAGGTTATATGGGGTGTGGTAAGTCTACAATTGCAAATAAGTTGTCCAAAATTATCCAATTTCCTTTTGTAGATTTGGATGAAAAGATAGTAGAGAAGATGAATTTGTCTATAAATGCCATTTTTGAAAAGCATGGAGAAATTTATTTTAGAAAGGTAGAACACGAAGTTTTTATCGAATTATTAAACGCTCCCGAATCATGTATTATAGGTTTAGGTGGAGGGACTCCTTGTTATGCCAATAATCATGAGTTGCTAAAAGGAGATAATGTTGTTTCTATTTATCTAAAGGCTTCTATTGAAACGTTATTGAACAGATTGGCTTTTAATGTAAGTAAGCGTCCACTGATTGCGGATAAAAGTCCTGAAGATATGAAAGAGTTCATAGCAAAACACCTTTTTGACAGGAGCTTTTATTACAACCAAGCGCAATATAAAGTTGTGGTTGATGGTAAAACAATCGATCAGACTGCGCAGGATATTGTGGCTCTTTTAGCTTAAATACGCATAATTAGTATCGTTTTCATCAAAAACAACTTGTACGTGCTCTAATAACGAAGTAGAAAGCGAGATTCCTTTAAAATCTGCTTTTACAGGATACTTTTTGTGATTTCTATCCACAAGCACTGCGGTTTTGAATTTTTTCAAAGGAACATCTATAAAGTGTCGTACGGCATAGATAAGTGTCGTTCCGGAGTTTAATACATCATCTACCAGAACTAAACCTTTATTGGTATACTGTTCTTTTGATAACGAAGTATGAATGGGTAATTGAGGGTTTTGTTTGTTGATCTGCACTTCGCATAGTGCAACTTTAAGAGGGGAAATAGTTTCCAGGACGGCGGCTATTTTTTTTGCGAAAATGAAACCATTACTGGCGATTCCTGCAATGACTATTTCCTCTTCATCTACGAAAGTTTCATATATTTGGTAGGCAATTCTTTTTATTTTGTGATCAATTTCCTGATTTGTTAAGATGATATTTTTGCTCATTATTTAAAATTTTTATATTCCCCTCCCCAGCCCTCCCCGAAGGGAAGGGAGCTAGGACTGGCAAAGGTTATTCGATGTTTTACTTAATTTTTATTTGTTGCTTATCTTACATTCAAAACTCTGGGGTGAGAATTGCGTTTGATAAAGTTCATTCGGGATTGTACTTAATTTACTAAGGCTAGTCTCCCTCACCTTCGGGGAGGGTCGGGGAGGGGAGAAATTCATCAATATCTCTTCGATCTTTTTTGGTAGGTCTTCCCGTGCCATTCTTTCGATAATGTTCTTTTGATAGTTTTAGTAATTCTAAATGTTGATACGCTTCTGCCGGAGTATCGTTTCGTCTGTAAATATCAACCAGTTTTGCTCCGACACGATTTTCCGGGATATCCAACACGGTGATTATTTGGGTAATTTGGTCTTTCCGAAACGTGATTTTGTCAGTAGCGAAAACTTCTTTAGAAGGCTTGGCAACAAGACCGTTAACAGTTACGTGATTTTTTTTGCAGGCTTCAGTAACCATATTTCGGGTTTTATAATACCGCACGCACCATAAATATTTATCTATTCTCATAAATTTTCTAAAATAGGAGTTAAATTGTTTACAAAAATCAATCAATATTGTATCTTGCGCACTTAAAAAAATTAGCTATAATGAACAAATTTAAGTATTATTTTATTCTATTAATTACAACTATCTCTTTATTTTCATGCTCAAAGGATGAGGCTGCTGAAATTCAACCGCCTAGAGATTTCGCAGTGCAATATGCGACTGATTTAACGGATATCGAAGAATATTTAAAAAACTATTATATCACAGTTGTAAATCACGCCGGTTTCCCGGACGACCAGGACGTTAGCTATACAAAAATTCCTGCAGGAGGTAGCCAGCCCTCTATTTGGTCTTATAAAGATAAAACAACCTTTCCTAAACTTTTGAGTAGAGATGTCAAACTTCATGATATAACGTATACCTTGTATTATTTAGTACTTAGAGAGGGAGCGGGCAAATCTCCTACTAATGCTGATGCGGTATTGGCTTCTTACAAAGGAGATTATTTATCCCGTACCACGGTTTCGGAAGTTACGACACTTTCTGCTACTCAGTTTGAGGTGGTGAAAAACCCACAACAATTCTTTAGTTTGCTTACTACAGTAGTAGGATGGGGCGAAACTTTTCCGCAATTTAAGACTGGGACTTACGATTCTAATACAGATGGCACCGTATCTTACAGAGATTTTGGAGCAGGAGTAATGTTTTTGCCTTCTGGATTAGGATATTATAATTCAGGAAGTGGATCGATTCCTTCTTACGCACCTCTAGTTTTTAGTTTTAAATTATACGAAATTAACAGACTGGATTCAGATGGTGATGGAATCATGAATTTTCAAGAAGATCTTGACGGCGATGGTTATATGCGCGTTTTAGCGACAGGAGTTATAAATCCGGATGATACGGATGGAGATGGAATTCCAAACTTTTTAGATACTGATGATGATGGAGACAGTGTGAGTACCAGAACGGAAATCACGGATGCTAATGGCGTTTTAATCCCATTTGAATCTATCCCAAGCTGTAACGGAAATACTACTGATCCGGCAAGAATCAAAAGACATTTAGTAAAATGCAATTAAAACATACAAATCAAAAAAAATCCAGTTCAATTTGAACTGGATTTTTTTTTTGTATAAGTAAAAGGAAGCTATTATTTTCTTTTCATTACTCTTTGAACCGCTTCAACAATCGCTTGATTGTTCAATTTGTATTTATCCATTAATTGTTCTGGTGTTCCGGACTCTCCAAAGCTGTCATTCACTGCCACGAATTCTTGTGGTAATGGGCTGTTCAAAGCTAAAACTCTAGAAATGCTTTCGCCCAGACCACCAAGAATGTTATGCTCTTCAGCGGTAACAATACATTTTGTTTTTTCCAATGATTTCAAAATTGCTTCTTCATCTAATGGTTTGATCGTGTGAATATTGATTACTTCAGCAGAAATACCTTGTGCTTCTAATGCTTCAGCTGCGATAAGAGCTTCCCAAACTAAATGTCCCGTAGCAACAATAGTTACATCAGTCCCTTCCGTTAAAACAATCGCTTTCCCTATTTCGAAAGGTTCGTCAGCGGGCATAAAGTTAGGCACAACCGGACGACCAAAACGCAAATAAACAGGACCGTGGTGATCCGCAATTGCCAATGTAGCCGCTTTTGTCTGGTTGTAATCACACGTATTGATTACCGTCATTCCCGGTAACATTTTCATTAAACCAATATCTTCCAGGATTTGGTGTGTTGCACCGTCTTCCCCTAAAGTTAATCCGGCGTGTGAAGCACAAATTTTTACGTTTTTCTCTGAATACGCAACCGACTGACGAATTTGGTCGTACACTCTTCCCGTAGAAAAATTAGCGAAAGTTCCCGTGAAAGGAATTTTTCCTCCAATAGTTAAACCGGCAGCAATTCCAATCATGTTGGCTTCTGCAATTCCAATTTGGAAAAAACGTTCTGGGTGATTTTTCTTGAAATCATCAAATTTAAGAGAACCAATTAAATCTGCACAAAGTGCCACAACATTCTCGTTTTTTTGACCTAATTCAGTCATTCCCGCTCCAAAACCCGAACGTGTATCTTTACTTCCTGTATTTGTATATTTTTTCATTTTCCTCCCCCAACCCCTCCAAAGGAGGGGAGCTCCTATTGGGGTAAATAGGGTTTTAAATTTTTATTTAATGATTCTGTAGCTGTTTCTCCCCTTCGGGGAGGCTAGGTGGGGATTAGTAGTCGCTTTCTGCTGCTGTGTAGTTTTGGCCTAAAGCAATTTCAAGTTGCGTATCATTAGGCGCTTTACCGTGCCAAGCGTGACTGTACATCATAAAATCTACCCCATTACCCATTTCAGTGTGCAACAATACACAAACTGGTTTTCCTTTTCCAGTTCTGGATTTGGCATCATTCATTCCGGCAATAATAGCTTCGATATCATTTCCTTTTTCAATTTCTAAAACATCCCAATCAAAAGCTTCAAACTTGGCACGAATACTTCCCATGGCTAAAACCTCGTCAGTTGTTCCATCAATTTGCTTTCCGTTTAAATCGATTGTAGCAATAAGGTTGTCCACTTTTTTTGCAGCAGCATACATGATTGCTTCCCAGTTTTGACCTTCCTGTAATTCACCATCACCATGAAGTGTATAAATAATATGGTTGTCACCATTCAATTTTTTTGCTTGAGCAGCACCAATCCCTACTGATAATCCCTGTCCAAGAGAACCAGATGCAATACGTATTCCTGGTAAGCCGTCATGTGTAGTTGGGTGTCCTTGTAGTCTTGAATTGATCAAACGGAAAGTAGCTAGTTCTGCTGCTGGAAAATAACCGCTTCTAGCTAAAACACTGTAAAATACAGGTGAAATATGCCCGTTTGAAAGAAAGAAAAGATCTTCTCCAATACCGTCCATATCAAAACCTTCTTTGCGTTCCATTATATTTTGATATAAAGTGACAAGGAATTCAGTACAACCTAGAGAACCACCTGGGTGACCTGAGTTGACAGCGTGTACCATTCGAAGAATATCTCTTCTGACTTGGATTGTTAAATCGTTTAATTGTTGTGTGTTCGGTTTCATTTGTGTGTTAAAATTAGACTGGGCAAAGGTAGTCAGATATTTTGATTTATACAGACTTCCATTTTTAGATTTATCAATAGTTATCAAGGATTGTTTTTTTAGCAGCAATACTATTTTTAAGAATTCTTGATTATTTAGTATCTTGCAACCATGTTTCAACAATTATTCAAAAGCATTCAGGAAAAAGTGATACTGACTCAGGAAGAAATGGAGTTGTGTAAAACTTTTTTTATCCCTAAAAGATTACGCAAAAAACAAATCCTGTTGCAAGAAGGAGACATTTGTGTCTACAATGCCTTTATTGAAAAAGGAATACTGCGCTCTTTTTCCATCGATGAAAAAGGAAATGAACACATCGTACAATTTGCAATTGAAGGCTGGTGGATCGCAGATTTGTCCAGTTTTCTAACAAATAGTTCCTCTATTTATACGATTGAAGCCTTGGAGGATTCTGAACTGCTTTTGCTGACAACATCGGCAAGAGAAGCTTTAATGGATAAAGTCCCCATGTTTGAAAGATACCAACGCTTGCTTTTGCAAAATGCCTACATCGCCAATCAAGCCAGAATAAATTCGACTTTAACAGAAACCGCCGAAGAAAAATACACCAATTTAGGAATTGCTTATCCCGGAATTGTTCAACGTGTACCCCAACACATGATCGCCTCTTACCTTGGTCTGAAACCGGAAACATTGAGTCGGGTTCGCAAACAAATTAACAATCGAAGTTCATTTTAATTGACATAGATCAATAGAATTTCTTGTTTTACATCAACGAAAACTTTTGCAATACAGCCTTAAATTTGTCCTGTAAATATAAGTCGATGTCAAATAGAACCACATTTGCAGTCCTAGGAGTTTCAGTAACCAATAGTATTGTTTTAGCAAAGCAAATTGCCAAAACCAATCCCGTTTTGCTGTTTGATCAAAAAGCCGCTACACTTTTGGAGGTGTATACCGAAATTATTTCAGAGAATCCGAAGGCAAATGTAGAAATGATGATTTGTCCAACCAATGCAAGTTGGGAGGCAGATATTATTATACTTTCAAATGATGTGGCAACAAATGTTATTCTTATTGAAAAAATCAAAAAAGTGGCAACGGGTAAAATCGTACTTATTTTGGGAAACGAAATGGAGGTGATTAATTCCGAAAGTACACTGGATAAATTACAGCATTTGTTTCCTTTTTCTAAAGTTGTTCTGAGTAACGAATCAGCGTATGATTCTAACGATTTCCTTCTTTTGAAAGGAAATGAGCAAGAAACCTTAAACACTATTTTAACTCTATTTACAAGTATTGGTTTGAAAGCCAGTATTTAATTTAATAAAACACTAATTTTTAACAAAAATCAAATGAGTAAATCAATTTTATTTCAATCCTATACATTAGGAAGCAGTACTTTAAAAAATCGAATGGTGATGGCTCCAATGACCAGAAGCCGTTCTAATAATGAAGGTAATGTTCCTACTGCACTTACGGCAGAATATTATACACAAAGAGCTACAGCAGGTTTAATTGTTTCCGAGGGAACTTTTGTGAGTACAAAAGCAGTGGGTTTTATCAATGTGCCCGGAATTTACAGTGCAGCACAAACCGAAGGTTGGAAACTGGTTACAAAAGCAGTTCACGAAAAAGGAGGAACTATATTTGCACAATTGTGGCACACGGGACGGTTGTCGCATCCGGATTTGCATAATGGCGAATTACCACATGCGCCATCCGCTTTGAATCCGTATGCAAAAGCTTACACAAAAGACGGTTTTGTAGACACTGTTGTTCCAAAAGAAATGACTATTGAAGACATAAAACAAACCGTTTTAGATTTTAAAAATGGAGCTAAAAATGCTATTGAGGCGGGTTTTGATGGTGTCGAATTGCACGCTGCCAACGGCTATTTACTACAACAGTTTTTTAATGGTTATTCCAATAATCGTACCGATGAATATGGTGGTTCAATAGAAAATAAAACCCGAATCCTTTTTGAAATTCTAGATGCTTTAGCCGGTGTTATTGATTATTCTAAAGTGGGTGTTCGATTGAATCCTACCCTGCATAATACGCAGGGAATGATGTTAGATGAACAGACAATTCCTACTTATGAATATATTGTAAACCGTTTGAATGACTATGGTTTAGCGTATGTGCATTTGACGGAGCCTTTTACGCCGGTTGATGATGTACCTTTTGCTGTTACTGAAGTAGCTAAGCATTTCAGACCGTTTTACAAAGGAACATTAATCATCAATAAAGGGTTTACAAAAGAAATGGGAATCAAAGTGCTTGAAGATGGGTATGCAGATCTTGTTGCTTATGGAGTTCCCTTTATTGCAAATCCGGATTTAGTGGCTCGTTTTGAGACTGATGCTCCATTAAGTAAACCAGATCAAAGCACGTTTTACACGGATACTGTGAAAGGATATACTGATTACCCGGCCATGGTTTAATAAAGAAGTATGCTTGTCTGTAGTTCTACGTAAGAAATATTTTTTGACACACATTTCATATATTTTTACAAATTAGACATTTTTTTATTGAAAATCTGTGGAATCTGTGTCGGTTTTTTGTTTGGTACGATTGCGTACAAGCAAATAAATAAATTAAACAAGAATAGTGTCAAAATACCATTGTCTTTATTTTGAGGTTCAATTATAATTCACAAGAAAGCCCGCAATAGCGGGCTTTCTATTTTTATAAACTGTATTTTATGCTTACTTTTTTTTGTAAAGAAAAACGGGTAGTGCGCATGCTGATGAGGCTTGTTTGCTAAAAAGGAACATCGCTGTCATCATCCGGATCATTCAAATTGCTTCCAAAAGCATCATTGGCAGAGGGCAGGTTTTTAGTAATGAAAGGGTTGTCATCCTGATTCATACTGGATGGTAAGTCATCATATCCGCCACTGTAATCTTCCAGGTTATCAAATTTTCCCAGATGTCCAATAAACTTCAACCGAACGTTTTCTATACTACCATTACGGTGTTTGGCAATCATTATTTCTGCCTGACCGGCTGTTGGTGAGGCTTCTTCATCATCCCATTCGTCTATTTTGTAGTATTCAGGACGGTATAAAAAAGACACAATATCCGCATCTTGCTCAATCGCTCCTGATTCCCGTAAATCAGACAATAACGGTCTCTTGCTGGATCCACGGGTTTCTACCGCTCGAGATAATTGAGAAAGTGCAATAACAGGAACGTTCAATTCCTTGGCTAATGCTTTCAAGTTTCGGGAAATGCTAGAAATTTCCTGCTCTCTGTTTCCGCCTCCTTTTCCGTTTCCGCCAGCCGTCATCAATTGCAAGTAATCCACAATGATAATTCGGATCCCATGTTGCGAAACCAATCGCCTGGCTTTAGCCCGTAAATCAAAAATCGATAAGGAAGGCGTATCATCAATAAAGAGAGGTGCTTTTTCTAAGTTTTTAACTTTGGTACTCAACTGTTCCCATTCGTGTTTTTCTAGTTTTCCGGTACGCAATTTCTCTGATGACAAACCTGTTTCAGAGGAAATTAGCCGGGTAATTAACTGTACTGATGCCATCTCCAGAGAAAATAAGGCCACTGGTATTCCGTAATCAATAGCCATATTTCTGGCCATGGATAATACAAATGCAGTTTTTCCCATTGCAGGTCGTGCCGCAATAATAATTAAATCGCTGGGCTGCCAACCGGAAGTAATCTTATCTAACTTATCAAAACCAGTGGCAACACCGCTCAATCCTTCTTGACCGGCAATTTCTTCAATTCGTTTTTTTGCCTGTAGCACTAAACTTTGAGCTGTCTCTGAACTTCGTTTGATGTTTCCTTGTGTTATTTCATATAATTTAGATTCAGCTCTGTCTAATAAATCAAAAACATCCGCTGATTCATCGTAAGAGTCTTCAATGATTTCAGTAGAAATCCGAATCAAACTGCGTTGAATAAACTTTTGAAGAATGATTCTGGAGTGAAATTCAATGTGTGCCGAAGAGGATATCTTTTGCGTAAGCTGAATTAAGTAAAAATCACCGCCTGCTAAATCTAATTTTGCATTTTTCTTCAGTTGGGCAGAAACGGTTAATAAATCAATAGGCTGTGTTTCTGTAAACAATTGAACAATAGCCTCAAAAATATGTTTGTGTGCTTCTTTATAAAAAGCATCAGGTTGTAAAATGTCAATAACATCATCAACCCCTTTTTTGTCAATCATCATGGCACCAAGCACAGCCTCTTCTAAATCGAGCACCTGTGGTTGTAATTTTCCTTTTTCAAGGCTTATAATAGTCGTTTTATCAACCTTGACAGGATTAATATTTCTGAAGTTTTCCATGAAGCGAAAGTAACTAAAATTAAAAAAACATAGTCGTTGAGTTGTTACAAATAATTGTTCATAACTAACTATTTTTTGTTTATAACCAAAAAAAAATCCGAAACGGCAAGGCTTCGGATTAAATAGTAATTCGTAAGATTTTACTCTTTATATTCTCCCATTTTGCAGTATTTATCCATTCTTTGAGCCACTAATTCTGCTGTTGATAAGTCTTTCAATTCGTTGAAACCTTTCATGATATATTGCTCTACCGTTTTGAAAGCAGTTGCTCTGTCATAATGTGCACCGCCTAGTGGTTCAGGAATAATATCATCTACTAATTTTTGTTTTTTCATGTCAGCTGAAGTCAGCTTCAGTGCTTCGGCAGCTTGTTCTTTATATTCCCAGCTTTTCCATAAAATAGAAGAACATGATTCTGGAGAAATGACGGAATACCAGGTGTTTTCCATCATGTATACCTTGTCACCAACTCCTATTCCTAATGCGCCACCAGAGGCACCTTCTCCTACGATAACAGTAATAATTGGCACTTTAAGACCAATCATTTCAAATATGTTTCTGGCAATGGCTTCTCCTTGTCCGCGTTCCTCGGCTTCTAATCCCGGGTAAGCCCCTGGAGTGTCGATCAACGTCAAAACAGGAATCCCAAATTTCTCTGCCATCTTCATCAATCGCAACGCTTTTCTATATCCTTCCGGATTGGCCATTCCAAAATTACGGAACTGTCGCGTCTTAGTGTTGAATCCTTTTTGCTGACCCACAATCATAAAGGATTGCCCGTCAATTTTTCCTAAACCACCAATCATGGCTTTATCATCTTTAAAACCTCTGTCGCCAAAAAGTTCCAGAAACGTATCGCCACACAAGGCACGCACGTGGTCCATTGTATACGGGCGGCTTGGATGTCTGGATAATTGGACACGTTGCCAGGCAGTCAAATTTTTATAGATTTTTCTTTTGGTCTCTTCTAGTTTTTTGTTGATTTGTTTGCAAGTATTCGTTACATCAACATCTGATTCCTGACCAATAATAAGACATTTATCTAACTGTTCTTCTAGTTCTTTTATTGGAAGCTCAAAATCTAAATATTCCATAGGATTTTTGCGTTTTTGTTTTTATTTCGAACCGCAAATATAAAATTTTAAATCGTTCGAAAAGGTAAATATTCTATTTATGTGTAAAAGTTTGCTTCTCTAAAGCGGGAGATTCTTTTTTAATTTTATTTTTTTGATAGTGTTTAATCACCCCGTTTAGGATTACGGTGATTACAATTATTAGTGCACCAATGTAAAATTCAAAACTCATTTTCTCTTTTCCGCCAAGGATAAAATAGGCCAAAACAATGCCGTAAACCGGTTCTAAATTCGTAGTCAGCATTACGGTATATGGCGTTAGTTTTTGCATTATTTTTACTGAAGCAGTAAAGGCATAGGCGGTACAAACGGATGCCAGAATCAATATCAGGATCCAATTATTAGCCGTTAATACAAAGAAATCGGCCGTGAATTTTTGTTCGAACACAAAGTAAATCGATATGAAACCAACACCCGCCAGGAATTCATAAAACGAGATAACCGAAGGATCGTGATCCGCAATGAGTTTTCCGTTCATCAGCGTAAATAAAACACCTAATATAATGGATGCTAAGGCGTATAACATTCCGTCCAGGTAATTGATTTCGACCTTCATAATCAGTCCCAGCCCTGCAATTATGATCAGACCAAAAAAGACTTCGTACCATAGTACTTTTCGACCATAAAAAAGTGGCTCCAGCAGCGATGCAAAAAAAGCACCCAATGAAAAAACGGATAACGTAATAGACACATTAGAAACATGGATCGCTTTGAAAAATAAAATCCAATGCAAAGCAATCAATAATCCGACAAAAATCAATTTAAAAAATGATTTTAGCGGAATCCGAAACGATTTTTTCTTATACACCAGAAAAAGAGCTAAAAAGATACCGGCAAAAAACATGCGGTACCACACCAAGGCATCTGCCGTTATAGTGATTAGAGCGCCTAAAATGGCGGTAAAACCCCAAATAAAAACAATCAAATGGAGGTTTAAGTAACTTTTTAAATTATCGTTTTGCATTTCGTAATAGGTAGATGGCTAAAATTCCAAAAGCAATATTGGGCAACCAAACCGCTAATAGGGGAGGGAAACTGGATTTTTCTGCAAGAACACCAAAGATTTTATCAAAGAATACAAAGGCAAAAGCCAGCGCAATTCCTATGGCCAGATTCGTTCCCATTCCGCCTCTTCGTTTCATCGATGAGACTGCAACTGCAATGATGGTCAGGATAAATGCGGATATCGGGACACTGTATTTTTTGTACAAAACCACTAAATAGATGTTGATATTAGAGGAACCGCGTTCTTTTTCTTTGGCAATAAAGGCATTCAATTTTCCTAAATTCAGGGTTTCTGCAATATACACCACTGGAGTTAAATCCTCTAAATCGAATGTGAAAATAGCCTCTTTCTGGGGTAGTTTTTCAATTTTATCATTCAGTTCGCCCACCGTTCTTTTTGTATAATCATACAGGGTGTAGGTACTGTCCTTTGGATTCCATTTGATCCTGCTGGCCGTGATTTTATGAACGAGTTTTTCGTTTTTAAATTTTTCCAGTGAAAAATTAAAAGCTATTTTAGACTCCGTATTAAAACTGTTTACATAGATAAATTCATCATCACTAATTTGGCGATACACATCCGTATTATCCCCGCGCATGGCCTCTTTTCCGCCTCCTTTTAAATACGTATACCTAAAGTTATTAAAGCCTTCGCTGGCAGCGGGAACAACAAAAAACCCCATTAGTAAAACAAAAACAGAAACTATGGAAGCACCAATAATATACGGTCTTAAGAAACGCGTAAATGAAATTCCGGAGCTCAAAATAGCAATAATCTCCGTATCATTTGCCAGTTTTGAGGTAAACCAAATCACGGATAAAAACAAAAATATCGGAAAAAGAGAATTCGCAAAATAAACCGTAAAGTTGTAGTAATAAAGTGCAATCTCTAAAAACGGAACCTTGTTTTCCAGCATTTTGTTGATCTTCTCAGATACATCAACAACGATTCCTATGGGGATAAACAACAACAACATCACCACAAATGTGGTTAAATATCTTTTTAGGATGTATTTGTCTATTATTGTAAGCATAGTTTTGGGTATTAGGTTTTAGGTTTTGGGTTTTGGTTACTAAAACCTAATACCCCTAACCTAATTTACAATCTCTGGTTCATGTTTTTCACCATCATTTCTTTCCAAGGTCTAAAATCGCCCGCTAAGATATGTTTTCTGGCCTCCCGAACCAACCACATATAAAAACCAAGATTGTGTATCGTGGCAATTTGTTTCCCCAAGTATTCATTGGCAGCAAAAAGGTGACGCAAATACGCTTTCGTATATTCTGTATCTACAAAGGTGATTCCCATTTCGTCAACGGGCGAAAAATCAGCTTCCCACTTTTTGTTTTTGATATTGATGGTGCCATTCGCTGTAAATAACATTCCATTTCTGGCGTTTCGCGTAGGCATCACACAGTCAAACATGTCAATCCCAAGGGCAATATTTTCGAGAATATTTATCGGAGTTCCCACACCCATCAGGTAACGCGGTTTGTCTTCCGGTAAAATTTCGCAAACTATTTCGGTCATGGCATACATTTCTTCGGCAGGTTCCCCTACGGAGAGTCCACCAATGGCGTTTCCTACTTGATTAGAATTTGCAATATATTCCGCTGATTGCTGACGCAAATCCTTATAACAGCTTCCTTGAACAATTGGGAAAAAAGCCTGATCGTAACCGTATTTTACAGGCTGCGTGTCTAAATGATTGATGCAACGATCCAGCCAGCGGTGTGTCATTTTCATCGAGCGTTTTGCATAGTTGTAATCACAGGGATACGGCGTACATTCATCAAACGCCATGATAATATCGGCACCAATGGTACGCTGAATTTCCATCACATTCTCTGGCGTAAAAAAGTGATAGGAACCATCAATGTGCGATTTGAACTTCACGCCCTCCTCCTTGATTTTTCTATTGGCCGAAAGCGAATATACTTGGTAGCCACCAGAATCCGTCAAAATATTACGGTCCCAGTTCATGAATTTATGCAAACCTCCGGCTTTCTCTAGGATTTCCGTTTGAGGTCGCAAGTATAGGTGGTAGGTATTTCCCAGAATAATATCCGGGTTAATGTCTTGTTTCAATTCCCGTTGATGCACTCCTTTGACCGAAGCTACGGTACCCACAGGCATAAAAATTGGGGTTTCAATCACCCCGTGATCAGTAGTAATACTTCCCGCTCTGGCTTTGGACAGCGGATCTTTTTTTAATAAATCAAACTTCATCTAGTATTTTTATTGTTTTTTCGGTCACATGCTATTCGCCAATAAAGCTGTTTTACCAAACATTTACCGCAGCGCAGAACATAGCAACGTATTTCAACCGATTGTTCGGCTGGCAAAGATAGGTTAATTTGAAACCTACATCAAAAAAATGTTTGCCATCCCGCAAAGTAATAAAGTGCATCGAAAGCTGTGGGATGACAACCAAAACAACCTTTTTTTTTAAGAAATAATTAAACAATAATAGTATTCAAAAACACACATACCATTTAGCACATGGACTTGGGCGTGCCCTAAAAAGGCCGGGCTATCCGTTATAATCTTTTACTGCGCTGCGCTTCATAAAAGGATTTCCACTATTATCCCTCACGCGAGATTTGGTTTAACAGCAACTAAATTTTCCCATTACTATTCAAAAAGCATCCAACAAATAAAAAGTCCTTTTGATGATTTGTAAGAAAATTTTAGTATATTTGAAAATAAGTAAAGCGAAACAAACCTTCGCTAATCTATCCAATTTTGGGTGCATATGCGAAGGTTTGTTTCGCATATATACTAGTTAGTGACAAGCAACCAAAAAGATAATGCTTCGGTAGGATCAAATATTTGACAAAAAACCAAATGTGTAATAACTGTTTTGATAAAGGATTTAAAAATTTTGAAACTCAAAAAGAGTTTGAAGACTTTGACATATTACTGACAAAAAAATTTGGTAAAGGACAATTGAATTATGTAAAAGATGACGGAGTATATCTGAAATTTGGTTATAGTATTTATCAGTGTTCTGAATGTGGAACTAATTGGTGGTTATCGACACCTGATATTGCGTGGCGTGGTTTTTTTCTTGATGAAAAAAATGCCATAAAATTACTTGATGAATTGGGTCTCGAAAAGCGTAGCCGTAAAATTGGATGTCTTTTATTCTTTCTAATTGTTGTTTGTTTGATTATATATTTAATCGTTAATTAGCAGACGTTTAAGCCGGCCACTAACAGCTACTACAACGGATTTGGGCAATTGGCTTAATGGAAGGTTGGTTTTGTATTTGGGATGATTTGGCAAATCCGAAGAATGGGTTTAATTTAGTCCCAAACCCGCTGTAGTCCCAGAACGTTAGTGGCTATGGCACTACCCCACAATAAAAATAATATGATTTTCTAATTTTCCCAAAGTCACGAACCATATTGTGAGCACAGTTTATAAAACTGCGCTAACTGTTGTGGTATATCGGAGCGATCGGGTATAAAACCCTAGATGTTTAAAAGTAGAATTTACTGATGTTGTAAGTAAAATCAATTTGGGATAAGGGAATTTATTTTTAAAAACCATTAAAATGTAGATTTGACTTATATTTTATTAAAGACATGAATAAATCTTTTCATTTTAAAAGATATCAAGATTAGTTGCGACTTTTGGGAATTAGTTCACCCACAACAATAATCAAATAAAATAACATGACTATCCTTTACTTGTACAAATGCTAAAAAAAGCTTATATTTGAGTCATCAACCCATTAAATTCAAATTAAGAACCTGCCTGAATTTTTCGAAAAATACCCTGATTAAGCCACATGTGATAAGGGATCAAGGCTAAACGACTTGAAATGGGAATTGTATGTAAAAAGTGTAAACACAGCGAACATTACTTTCGTAAGACAGATTTGAAATTTCAATGTAAAAAATGCGGTAGTCGTGTCAGTCTTCGTTCAGGTACTGTTATGGAGAATACTAATTTGCCTTTTCAATATTGGATGATCTGTATTGAACTCATGACGCTGTCAAAAAAGAGTTTTTCGGCATTAGAAATGCAACGTATGTAGGGTCACAAACGGTATGAACACATTTGGTTTATGATGCATAAGATAGTATGCGTGATGAAAAATATCAATTAAAAGGCTGTGTTGAATTTGATGAAAGATTGTTTTAAATAATTGACA
Source organism: Flavobacterium bomense (assembly GCF_003970355.1). Classification (NCBI taxonomy): domain Bacteria; kingdom Pseudomonadati; phylum Bacteroidota; class Flavobacteriia; order Flavobacteriales; family Flavobacteriaceae; genus Flavobacterium; species Flavobacterium bomense. Next base: position 153,835 of record NZ_RYDJ01000004.1, read on the forward strand.
TAAAAGATGTTATCAATTAAAATAAAAATAAAACAGTCAAGAATCTACTCCTAATAAGCGAGATCGTGGAAGTGAAAGACAAGGAAAGGTATTGGTAATAGTTGAATCGAAACCCAGTATCTCTGCACCAAAAAAGGGTAAACCAAACAGAAAAGTTGGTTGTCTAAAAAGGGTAGTTATGAAAGATTTGAAATCTGCAAACAAAACAGCATCTGTGTTAAGCGATGGTTACACCAGGGTATGCTAAACTCAAAGAAGTGATAACAAATCATTATGTTGTAGTAGAGCCAGACAAGAAAAAGGCGGCAAAGATATTTCCTTGTGTAAATAGAACAATCAGTAATACCAAAAAAGTACTTTTAGATATTCATCATAATTGTGTAAACCAGTAATATGTACATAATTATCTTGATGAGTTCTGCTACAAATTTAACAGACGGTATTTTGGAAACAAACTATTGGATAGACTCATGATTAATGCTTTAGAAACAACTTAGTATTAGTTACTGATAGTCATATGTAATAATATAGTATTGTATAACTTTATCAGCACTAATGAATCATGATAAAATTAATAACAATTGTAGTTGCTTTATTTGTTACTAAATTAACTGCACAAGATAATTATCTAGCCTTTTCGGTTGCGTTTGACGTTAGGAATACAATTATGGGAAGTGAACCAACAAATAATGAATCAGCTAAAGACTTTTTAGTGCAATTTTCAATGGTTAGCAAAGATGTAGAAGTCAACATAGGGTATGAAACGTTTCCAAGATTAGATTTTTCTAAGTATACGATTGGAGTGGGATATCACACCCATTTCTATGTAAATTTATTTAGAAGAGTTATTCACACTGTTTTTATACCTAGTATAGAACCTACATTAATAAACAGAAATGGTGATTGGGGAGGAGGAATTGGGTATAATCAAGAGTCTTCTCATTTATCGTTAGGGTTGAATTTAGGGCTTAGGTGGGATTTATCAGATGATATAGCTGTAGAATATTTATTTAATGCCTTACCCAGAAACGACTTGAAGGCTATGTATGGAAATACAATGGATATTACAAATGGAAAGGCGTCTGTTAGCGGTGTTCCAATTATAGGCAGTAATTTTATTAAAGTTGTTTATAAAATAAATCACTACTAACGGACTAAATAAATTCAAGACAAAGGGCTACTTTTAACAGTAAGTACTTAAAATAAATAGGCTTGTCCGTTTAATTACCTATAGTTCATTCCATCGATGATTAACTCCAAGCAATGATTAGTCTTTTCATTGTTTTATCTTAAAAATATCTTCGATTGAATTTATAACCAGACCGCGAGTGTTTGCAGAGAATCGTTGGAATAATTTTGCAAACAGTGCCAATTCCAATTTGCCACAAAAATAAGTCTAATAAAACCACTTCTATTTCGCACTCTAAATGGGCATAATTTCTTGCTGAATCATTCTCTTTGTGGGCACGGATTGCAAATCGCTATCGTTGTCCGAAAAATCAACGACCCGAGCCTGAAAGGCGAACTGGCGAAGCAAATTCAACGAGGATGGTTAAACTATTTTCGAGGAACGAGTATTCGAGGAAAGTTACGAGATATTGATGGATGGTTGCACAATAGACTGCGCTACTGCATTTGGACGGACTGGAAAAAGCCCAAGCGCAAAAGGAAAAACCTGATACGACTAGGGATTGACAAAGACCACGCTTATGCTTGGAGCAGAACCAGAAATGCTCCGCATTCACGAATACCAAAAATACAATACCAAAGCGTGAGTAAAAGGAGGATGGCGTATTGCCCAGAGTCCGATTCTAACCACTACAATTACCCTACTGCGACTTAAGAAGAAAGGCTATCAATCAATGTTGGAGATTTACATGGAACTCAACCCATCACTTTGCGAACCGCCGTATACGAGACCCGAACGTACGGTGGTGTGAGAGGCGCACTCCGTCAGTTTCTGGCGGAGCCGTCTACTCGATTGGCGGGGTAGTACCTTTATTCGGTTAAACTTAACTTTAAGTGTCCACCTAAACCTAGTCTAATTATTCTCATTAATGTAGAAAGTCTTATATCGCTGGTGTTATTTTCAATTTTAGATATATACGATTTTGTTGTTCCACATTTTAATGCCAGTTGTTCTTGTGTCATTCCACGTTCTTTTCGCATTTCTTGTAACATAACACCAAGTTCGAAGGTCTCGTATTCTTCTTCGTATTTTTCACGGGTTTCGGTTCCTGTTTTCCCGTATTGAGCATCTAAGTGTTCGGCAAATGTTGTAATTTTTTTATTTTCAGTTTTCATAATCGTTACTTTTTATATTTATTTTCTAAATATTCTGCTTTTAGTTTTTCAGCTATTTTGATTTCTGATTTCGGGGTCTTTTGTGTTTTCTTCTGAAATCCATTTACTAAAACAACAATCTTTCCTTTGTCAAAAAAACTAAAAACTCTAAAAATATCTGAACCGACTTCAACACGAACTTCAAATATTCCGTCTGCACCAGTCAAATGTTTGAAAAACTTTTCGGGGATTCTTTGTTGAGTTGAAATTAACTGTAAAGTCCAGTTAAATTTTTTCTTAACGTCTTCTTTTTGAGCGTTAAAAAAATTAAGATAATAGTCTTCGTAATAAACAACTTCTCTTATAAATTTCTGACTCATTGGGCAAAGTTAGTCAATTAGATAACTTTAGCAAAGTTTTTGACTGGTAATTTTCAACTTTGCAGTTCTTTGGTATTCCCGCCAACTAGTCAATAGGCGATACAAACCTTCTCACATACACTTAAAATTGACTAGATTGGCGAAGTTTTGTTTCACTTTGTCTATTTTCAAATATATTAAAATTTTCTTACAAATCATCAAAATGGCTTTTAAATTCTTTTCCATAAAAAAAGCGTTCCTGAAAAGGAACGCTTTAAGAAAGTATAGAATAAATTATTTTTTATCAACCCATTTTCTGGCATTGACAAAAGCTTCATGCCAAGGCGAAACTTCATCGTCTCTATCTTTTGGATAATGTGCCCAGTTCCATTGAAATGTAGAGCGCTCTATGTGTGGCATCATTACTAAATGTCGTCCTGTTTTGTCGCAAAGCATGGCCGTATTGTAATCCGATCCGTTTGGATTAGCAGGATAACCTTCATAGGCATATTTAGAAACAATAGTATAATTTTCTTCCCCCATTGGCAAGTTGAATTTTCCTTCGCCATGCGAAACCCAAACTCCAAGCGTACTTCCTGCTAATGAAGAAAGCATCACTGAATTGTTTTCCTGTATAGTCACTGATGTAAAAATACTTTCGTGTTTGTTGCTTTCGTTATGCAGCATTTTTCCGTGTACGTCATGCTCCGGATTAATTACTTCCAATTCCATGAACAATTGACAACCATTACAGATTCCAACAGACAAGGTGTCGTCTCTCTTAAAGAAATTGTCTAAAGCGGTTTTTGCTTTTTCATTGTATAAAAATGCTCCCGCCCAACCTTTGGCAGAACCCAATACATCTGAATTCGAGAATCCACCAACCGCGCCAATGAACTGAATGTCTTCCAAGGTTTCACGACCTGAAATTAAATCGGTCATGTGAACATCTTTTACATCAAAACCGGCTAGGTACATGGCATTTGCCATTTCACGCTCCGAATTACTTCCTTTTTCACGGATAATAGCTGCTTTAGGACGCGGTTTAGAATTGTCAATAACTGGTTTTTTTCCTGTAAAATGTGTTGGAAAAGTATAGTGTAACGCTTGATTTTTATAATTGTCATAACGCGCTTGAGCCATTCCGTTCTTCGATTGTTTTTGGTCTAATAAAAAAGAAGTTTTGAACCAAATATCTCTGTATTTAGCGATGTCGAAAGTCAAAATTTCAGGAGAAGAACTGATTATTTCCAGTTTGGCTCCCTCTCCTTCGGGGAGGGCTGGGGAGGGGATTCCCAATTTATAGAAAGAAACGATATTAGCATTCAATTTAGATTCTACTTCAGCATCCGATTTTGCTTGGAAAACAATTCCGATATTTTCAGCAAAAAGATATTTGATGATGTCTTTTTCTTCGAATCCCGAAGCTTCGGGAGAGAAATCTATTTTAGCTCCCAAATTCACATCGGCAAAACACATTTCCAATAAAGTAGTAATCAAACCACCACTCCCAATATCGTGTCCTGCAAGAATATTGTTTTCTAAAATTAATTCTTGAATGGTATTGAACGCTCTTTTGAAAAATGCAGCGTCTTTTATCGTGGGTACTTCTTGTCCAATAGTATTCAACGTTTGTGCAAACGAAGAACCGCCTAATTTGAAATCATCTTGAGATAAATTAATGTAATAAATAGAACCGCCATCTCTTTGTAAAACAGGCTCTACTACTTTTCTAATATCGGTACAATTTCCACCTGCTGAAATAATCACCGTTCCCGGCGCAATTACTTCTTCATTTGGATATTTTTGTTTCATGGAAAGAGAATCTTTTCCGGTTGGAATGTTGATTCCCAATTCGATTGCAAAATCCGAACAGGCTTGAACAGCTGCGTATAAACGGGCGTCTTCGCCTTCGTTTTTACACGCCCACATCCAGTTTGCCGAAAGTGAAATTCCCTTTAATCCGTCTTTTATTGGTGCCCAAACAATGTTTGATAAAGATTCAGCAATGGCAGTTCTTGTTCCTGCCACCGGATCAATTAATGAAGCAATAGGCGAGTGCCCAATCGAAGTGGCAACTCCTTCTATTCCTTGATAATCCAAGGCCATTACTCCACAATTATTCAAAGGCAATTGCAAGGGTCCGGCATTTTGTTGTTTGGCAACTTTACCACCCACACAACGGTCTACTTTATTGGTCAACCAGTCTTTACAAGCTACAGCCTCCAATTGAAGTACCTGCTCTAAATAGGTTGAAATGTTTTTCTTGTCGTAACTTAAATCAGTATAATTTCTTTCAATTGTTTTGTCTGTCATAACCACTTTTGGAGAACTTCCAAAAAAGTCTTCTAAAGCGAAATCCATTGGTTTAGCTCCTGTTGATTTTGATTGAAAAGTAAAACGGTGATCTCCGGTTACGTCTCCCACTTGGTACATTGGAGAACGTTCTCGATCCGCAATTTTTTGCAATAAATCGATGTTTTCCTTTGCAATAACCAATCCCATTCTTTCCTGAGATTCGTTACCAATGATTTCTTTTGCGGAAAGGGTGGGATCTCCCACAGGCAATTTGTCTAAATCAATTAATCCGCCAGTTTCTTCCACTAATTCCGAAAGGCAGTTTAAATGTCCGCCAGCACCGTGATCGTGAATCGAAACAATTGGATTAATATCGCTTTCTACCAAACCACGAATGGCATTGGCAGCACGTTTTTGCATTTCTGGGTTCGAACGTTGGATGGCGTTCAACTCAATTCCTGAACTGAAAGCTCCGGTATCTGCTGAAGAAACTGCTGCTCCACCCATTCCAATTCTATAATTTTCACCACCAAGGATAACAATTTTATCGCCTGTTTGTGGTTTTTTCTTAATCGCTTGATCTAATTTTCCGTACCCAATTCCGCCCGCTTGCATAATTACTTTGTCGTACCCTAATTTTCGACCCGTCACACTGAGCGTGTCGAAGTGTTCGTGTTCGAAAGTCAGGATAGAACCTGTAATTAACGGTTGTCCAAATTTATTCCCAAAATCAGAAGCTCCGTTGGACGCTTTGATCAAAATATCCATTGGCGTTTGATACAACCATTTTCTTTCGGCCATACCATTTTCCCAAGGTCTACTGCCCTGAGCGGAGTCGAATGGGGCTTCTAAACGAGAGTAGGAAGTCATGTAAACTGCAGTTCCTGCCATTGGCAAAGAACCTTGTCCACCTGCTAAACGATCCCGAATTTCTCCGCCAGAACCTGTTGCAGCCCCATTGAAAGGTTCTACCGTTGTTGGAAAATTATGTGTTTCTGCTTTTAATGAAATAACCGAATCAAATTCTTTGACTTCATAAAAATCAGGTTTATCAGCGCTTTTTGGAGCAAATTGTTGTACCCGAGGCCCTTTTACAAAAGCAACGTTATCTTTGTAAGCCGAGACAATATCGTTCGGATTTTCTTGGGATGTTTTCTTGATTAATTTGAATAAAGAAGATTCTTTTTCTTCCCCGTCAATGATGAATTTTCCATTGAAAATCTTGTGACGACAGTGTTCTGAATTGGCTTGTGAAAAACCAAAAATCTCAGAATCTGTTAGTTTTCGCCCTAATTTAAGCGCTAGATTATCTAAATATGCTACTTCTTCCGGACTCAAAGACAATCCTTCTTGTTTGTTGTAAGCAGCAATATCATCGATGTCCAAAATAGCTTCCGGAAGTACATTGATAGTAAAAATATCTTGATTCAACTCGGTGTACTTTTGCGAAAGCATCGGGTCAAAATCAGAAAAATCAGCGGTCGCTTTATGAAATTCCTCGATTCTAATGATGCCGGATATTCCCATGTTTTGGGTGATTTCTACAGCATTAGTACTCCAAGGGGTTATCATTGTGGCGCGAGGACCAACAAAAAAATCCGTCAGTACGGATTTTTCTATTTTATTTGAATTGGCAAAAAGCCAGTTGAGTCTTGAAATGTCTTGAGCTGACATTTCGACTTCGCTCAATGCGTTTTGCGTATGTACGGCATAAACAGTCTTGCTTTGGTTTTCAAAGAAATGGATCATTGTTATGTAGTTTGTTGTATTGCGGTGCAAATTTAGTCAATTAAGATTAAATTTGGAGTAAAAAAAAAGCGGCAATTTGCCGCTTTGTTAATTAGTTGATTATTAATTTCTTGAGGACTGAATTGGAATCAATAGTCACTCGAACCAAGTACGTTCCTTTTACACTATTTGGCAGCGTAATTTCTGATTTGGTGCTGTTTTCGTCGCTGTAAATTTTCTGACCAATTATAGAATAAATTTCGATAGCATACCTTTTATTCGAATTATTGATAGAGAAAGTTCCATTGGATGGATTTGGATAGAGGGCAATATCATTTATATCTAAAGCCACACTGGTTTTTGGTGTTTTTTCAATCGTACGACTTCCTAAATTGTTACACGTATCTGATGTAAAGGAATCCCATTGGGTTGTTTTATTAAAAGTAGTTGTTGGTGCCGTAACGGTTGATTTTCTTCTCAGGGTTTGATCCGCCGCAAAGTTTGCAGTTCCACCGTTAAAAGTTCCAATGACATCAATTAAGACGCCATTTTTGAATAAACCTACAGCATCATTCCCATTAAAAGTCATTTCAGTTGCTGATGTAGAAAGGTTTGCTGAGCTTGTAGGATAACAACTAGACGCCATTAAACTATTTACGATTGTGAATTTACTGCCGGTATTCAAAGTCCCTGTTAGGGCTAATCCTGTACTCCAGGCACCGGAACCATTCGTTTGTTTTTTTATGCTATAAATCGATAAGCTGATCGCGGCGCCAGTTGCGTTCGAAATTTCCAAAGCTTTATTGTTTGAAGAGCCTTCAATATATTCTGAAAATAATAAATCTGTTGCAGTTGAACCACTTGCTGCAGCAGTTGTCACATTCACCGTGTTACTTGGGCCAGAGATATTTCCTGCAGCATCTTTAGCTTTTACAAAGAAAGAGTAGGCAGTAGAAGCGGTTAGCCCAGTGATAGTGGTTGTTGTTCCGGTTGTGGTTGTTTTTAAAGCACTGTTCATATACACATTATAGCCAGTTACTCCACTATTATCAGAGGAAGCCGTCCAGTTTAATGAAACGGAATTTGATGTTGTTCCGCTAGCAACTAAATTCGTTGGAGTAGTTGGGGCTTGTGCATCAGCGCTTGGGTTCCAAATTGCCTGTACATACTCAGGATGATCAATATAAGGATTCCTATTGTTTTGAGAATTATAAATGGCATTGTTGCGATCAATTTCTCTAGTGCTGACAGGATCTTGGTTGTGCCAAGTAATCAATACGTTTAAAAAAGCGGTCGTGAACACTTGATTACTCGATCCATTGAACATTGCATAGGAATAACCAGCAACTGTATTTTCATAACGGGTGGCAAAATAAAAATACATTCGGGCAATATCGCCTTTGAATTCATTGATAGGTTCAAAAATAGGTCCTGAATAACCAGAAGTTGTACTCGTTCCAAGTTTACTTCCGTTTAAGGAAGTCCAAGATGCTGAAGTCACCGGTCCGTGCGGATAATTAGAACGCTGACCGTTTACTTTTCCGTCTGTGGGTGTGATGAAATGGGCATCTGAAACCATTGGGGCTGCAGAACCAAAAGTAGATTGCGGAATGATGTGTTCTCTATTGTAACAATCTCCTTCTACACTATAAGTGCCACATCTTTGGGTTGTTCCGGCGGAGTAGTTATAAGGGTCTGTTCCGGCAGGATTTTCAGAATACATGTCTAAAATTGTGGCGTCATTTTCAAAGTAATAATCCCTATCCGAGGTTTGATATATGGTGTATAAACCGCCATATCCGTTATCCGTATGCCCTTTGATGACGTTGTATAATTGTGTTTTGAGTGTGTAGCCAGTTCCTGTGGCGGTGTTGTAATAACCACTTGGTATTTGGGCTATCGTTGCTGTGACGAACAGTAATAATAATGCAGAGTAGATTTTTTTCATAATTTAAATTTGTTTTGGTTATTGGGGTTAGTCTCAGGCTTCCAAATGGGAAAATACTGAAGACTCACAAATTTATAACATTTTGGGTGGTATATGTTATGAAATTATGAAGGTATTTGCATTTTTATTAACATAATTAGTAACATTTGAAGTACAACAGGTTGCATTTTTTTTAGAAAAATAAACAGGAAACCTGTAGCGCTAAGTTGTAAAGGAGCTAAAAATTTTCTTTTTATGTATAAAACAAGTCTAAAATAAAACAAAAAAAGCGGCAATAAATGCCGCTTTAAAAGAAATGGTTCGTGCTTAAATTAGTTTACAATTAGTTTTTTAGTAACTGATTTAGAATCGTTGGTTATTTTAATTAAATAAACTCCTTTTTGAAGATTGTTAACCGCTGCAGAAGAACTGTTGGTATACTCTTTTTCAAAAACTTTTTGTCCTAATACTGAAAATACTTGAACCGAGTATTTTTCATTTGAATTTTTGAAATTTATTTTGATATTTCCATTGGATGGATTGGGATAAATTTCAAAACTTTTTGTTTCTAATTGATCAACACCAAGTGAAGCGGCACAAGTCCAAGAAAGATCATCAAATCGAACACGATTTGATGCTGTGCTGTTTCCAGAAAGGGTAATAATCACATTCCCAGTTACATTGATGTTTGGTATTGTCGTCGTCGTTGACGTACTGCTGTAAGGGATAGTGCCAACTTCTGTTCCATTGACATTCAGTTTAAAAGATCCTGCAGATCCAGAAAAAATAAGCTGGGTGGTAACTGTCAAATCCTTGATACCATTAGCAACAGATGAAGAGGTAAGAGCGCCATTTCGTATTGTTATTGCTCTTGAATTTAATGTTTGGTCGGTACGAGAATCAGTAGAGGTCCATGTTATTCCTGCGTTAGTCCACGTTTGTGTAGCATAAGAACTTGCATTTGCAGGAATAGTTTGAAAATCTTCAGAGGCACAAAAAGTGGTACCGGCAGCTGGTGCTTTAGTGGTTCCATTTACTGATGTACTGGCAACCGAAGAATTTCTTTCAGCATCTCTGGTTATAATATAAAAGGAATAAGTGGTAGATGCAACTAAACCGTTTACTGTAGCAGTTAACCCTGTTTCGGTAGATTTTAATGTACCGTTTACATACACATCATAACCGGTAACACCAACATTATCTGTTGCTGCTGTCCATGTTAAAGTAGCCGAGTTTGATGTGGTACTAGTTACTGTCAAATTTGTTGCAGCTGTTGGAGATTCTGTATCGGCAGGTTGTGTAGTCCAAACTGATGCTACATAACTTGGATTGTCAATGTAAGGATTTCTATTGTTCTGGCGCGCATAAATAGCGTTGTTACGGGCAATTTCTCTGGCACTTACCGGATCTTGATTGTGCCAAGCCAGCAGTTGATTTAAAAATGCGGTGGTAAATACTTTACTAGTTGAATTGTTGAACATTGGGTAATTGTATCCGGCAACTGTATTTTCATAACGAGTGGCAAAATAGAAATACATACGGGCAATATCCCCTTTGAATTCATCTATTGGTTCAAAAACAGGACCTGTATAACCTGCTGTTGTACTGGCTCCAAGTTTACTTCCGTTAAGGGTAGTTTGAGTAGCGGTTGCTACTACAGAATGCGGGTAATTAGATCGGATTCCATTTACTTCTCCGTCAGTAGGCGTTATGAAATGCGCATCAGAAACCATTGGTAAGGCTTCGCTGAATATAGATTGCGGTATAATGTGTTCTCGATTGTAACAATCTCCTTCTTTTGCGTAACCACTGCTTCCGCATCGTTGCGTAGTTGCAATAGTGTACGTATATGGATCAGCTCCGGCAGGATTTTCAGAGTACATATCTAAAACTGTTCCGTCCTTTTCAAAGAAATTATCAATATCGGAAGTTTCATAAGTAACATATAAGCCTGCATACGTTTGTACTGTATGGTCTTTGATGATGTTGTATAATTGAGTTTTCAACGTGTAGCCCGTTCCTGTGGCATTGGTATAATATCCTGCTGGCGCTTGCGCAAAACCTGCCGTGAAAAGAAATAAAAAGAGAAGTGAGTAGATTTGTTTCATAGTCTGATAATAGATTAAATTGGTTTTAAAATAGATTGGATTTTTGAGTAAAATTTTTGATAAAACTACTCTTTAAATCGGTGTATCAGGTTACTAAATAGTTAATTATAGGAGGCGTTTTGTCTTAGTTTGTGTTGTCATTCAAAGTTGTTTATTTTGGGAATACTTTGTTTTGATATGCGCCTAAATCAGGGGGTAAACTTCTGGTGTTTCCTGTAATATCTAACGGAATCAGGTATGCCGAATTCCCTTTTGCGAAAGCAGCCGAAGTTTCGTTAATATTAAATTTGTTCTGTGTTATATTAAAGAATTTTGGATCCTTGTTCAAAAGTATCGCATTGTAATGTGCCGTATCCGTACTGAATTGATAATCAGGATTCGTTGCAAATTGATTCGATGTGTTATCAAATTTAATCAGGCAATTATTAAATTGGTATTCAAAAGTGGCTCCCGTTTTCTTGTTTAAACTCATTTCGTTTGAATAGGAACCGTAAATAATGCAGTTGTTAAAAGTAGCTGCGGTTAAATCTTTAACTTCCGGAATTGCTCCCAAAATATAATTATTTATCAAAACCGCCACTTGTTGGGAACTGTTCCAGTTGTTATTGAAGGTTGAATGTGTAAAGGAATAATTTCCGCCATAGGTGCAGGCTAAACTGGCTAATCCGGCATTATTAATAACTACGTTTTTTCCATTTATTTTTGCGGTCTGCGCCAAAATTCCAAAGGTACTGCTGTTGTAAATTTGAGTGTTTTTGATAGAAACTGTACTGCCATCATTATTTTGAATCAATAATCCGATAGTGGCATTTTTAATCGTCAGGTGATTCAATGTGTTATTCGTACTGCCATCAGTAAGCCAAATGGTTCCCCATTGTCCCGGAACATCCGAAAAATTAGTTTCTAAACGGTCGCCTTCAAAAATGACTTCGTTTTCCAGTTTATCCGTTATAGATACTGTTCCATTAATATTGATGGAGGCATCATTGGTTACTATAAGCCCAGAATTAGCATGGAAATGAACTCGGGTTCCCGCCTCAAAAGTGGCTGTTTTATTCGAAGGAACTGCTGCGTAGCCATAAATTACATAGGGTTTGTCATTGGTAAACTGTAATTCATTTCCATTTACAGGATCGTTTTCATCCAGATAAAAGCCATCTATTTTTTGGTCTCCAATAGGAAGTGTTTCAGTAGTTCCATTAGTAAAACGCTTTGGATAAAGAAAAACAGCGTCTTGAATGAGCGTTACCAGTTCTACATTTTGCCGGTTTTCGCCACTGTCAAACTGAATTTGATCGGTGTATAAAAAATCGTTTGGGTTAGCATCAGTACTATTTGCAGTGGTTTCTATGAAAATATACAAACTGTCTTTGGCTAAAAGAGCCACATTAGTAAAAATTTTACCTTCCGTTCCCTGCATTCCGTCAACGGTCATTCGGTATTTAGAACTTAATCCTTTTCCTAATTTAATGGTTGGAATGGTAATGTCATTTTTGCTTTTGTTGAATACTTTGAGTCGGTACGTGCTGGAACCAATGTTTGAAAAAACAGTGTCGAGATAAATAGTGTCTTTGGAAAAAGCTAAATCACCGGTGCTGGCTACGGTCTCAAAATCAGATCGGCAGGAACAAATGGAGAATACTATTCCAATAAAAAGCAGGACTATTTTGGCACGCATCTAGTTGTATTTTTTGTAAAAATAGGAAAAATCTATTTCGAAATCAGAATAACAATTGCAATTACTGTTTTGTGACTTATCTTTTATTTATTTTTACGTTTCTAAAGCCAATAACATGACATTCGACAAAGAAAAAATACTTCAATATTGCAATCACATTTCTAAAAACACCTTAATGCAAACGTTGAATATTGAATATACTGATGCAGGAGAAGATTTTTTAGTAGCCACAATGCCTGTTAATCCATCCGTACATCAGCCAATGGGATTGTTGCATGGTGGTGCTTCAGTAGCTTTAGCAGAAAGTGTGGGCAGTGCCGCTTCTATGCTGTATGTGAATTCTGAGCTAAGTGAAGTGCGCGGAATCGAGATTTCAGCCAATCATTTGAAAGCAAAGCGGGACGGAATTGTAACGGCAACAGCTCGAATCGTGCACAAAGGACGAAGCATTCATCTTTGGGAAATACGAATTACGGATGAAAATAATACCTTAATATCGCTTTGTAAATTGACTAATATGATTTTGCCAAAAAGAAAAAGCGAAAACAAATAATGGAAGCAATTATAGCTAAAGCCAAAAAACAGTTTCAGGAAAAACTACCTTTTGTTTTGTATTGTAAGCCTGATTCAGCAGAAGTAATTGGTTTTTTTCAACAAAATGACACGGTATTTTCAGCTGTTGATTTTACCGAAAAAGGGTTTGTTTTTGCCTCTTTTGATGGAGCAAAAACGCATTTGATTCCTGAAAATGAATCGGAAATGGTGCGGGTTACTTTGAAAAAAAAAGAAAATGCTATTTCTAAAAATGAATTTACGATTGTAGATGCCTTGGCTAAAAATAATTTTGAAGCTTTAGTTTCCAAAGGGATCCAGTCCATAAAGAATAACGAATGTAATAAAGTAGTGCTTTCCAGAAAAGAAACCGTTGAAGTAGCAGATTTTGATTTGGTTTCCACTTTCGAAAAATTAGTACAGCTTTATCCTTCTACTTTTGTGTATTGTTTTTATCATCCAAAAATTGGAACTTGGTTGGGCGCTACACCGGAGCAATTACTGAAAGCAACTGAAGCCGTTTTTGAAACGATTTCTTTGGCGGGAACGCAGAAAGATTTGGGTTTGTCCGAAATTACTTGGCACAAAAAAGAAAAAGAAGAACAGCAGTTTGTAACGGATTATATTGTTTCAAAACTCGAAAGTGTGGCTTCCGGAGTTTTGGTGACGGAGCCGTACAGCGTCAAAGCGGGAAGTATCTGGCATATAAAAACAGATATTTTTGGACATTTAAATTCCGATTCCAGCTTGCAAAAAGTAATTGAGTTATTGCATCCCACACCTGCCGTTTGTGGGTTGCCAAAAGAAAGTGCTAAGACTTTTATTCTAGAAAACGAGCAGTACGACAGGAGTTTTTACACCGGTTTTCTGGGGGAATTGAACAGCAGTTTCACGACCAATACCGTAAGTTCTGATTTGTTTGTAAATTTGCGGTGCATGCAAATTGATTTTGATTCGAATCTCGCATTGACTAGCGCATATTTGTATATGGGTTGTGGTATCACAAAAGATAGCGTCCCTGAAAAAGAGTGGGAGGAAAGCGTCCATAAATCAATGACAATGAAAAAAGTATTATAAATATTAGATGAAGGCGAGTTAGTATAACTTTAAATAAAATAAACAGAAAATAATGAAATTAGATATATTGGCTTTTGGTGCGCATCCTGATGATGTAGAGTTGGGTTGTGCGGGAACCATTTTAAAAGAAATGTCCTTAGGAAAAACAGTTGGGATTATTGATTTGACACGTGGCGAATTAGGGACTCGCGGTTCCGCTGATATCAGAGATCAGGAAGCGAATGCTGCTGCAAAAATACTGGGCGTTTCAGTGCGTGAGAATTTAGAAATGCGAGATGGCTTTTTTGTCAATGACGAAAAACACCAATTAGAAATTATACAAATGATTCGCAAGTACCAGCCGGAAATTATTCTGTGCAATGCTATTGATGACCGCCATATTGATCATGCAAAAGGAAGTAAATTAGTGTCTGATGCTTGTTTTTTATCCGGGTTGATCAAGATAGAAACTTCATTAGCAGGCGAAAAGCAAGCGCCTTGGCGGCCAAAAATTGTCTATCATTACATTCAATGGAAAAATATAGAGCCGGATTTTGTAGTCGACATTACAGGTTTTACCGATAAAAAAATTGAAGCAATTTTAGCCTACAGTTCCCAGTTTTATGATGCCAACTCAAAGGAACCGGAATCCCCAATAACAAGCAAAAACTTTCTGGAAAGCCTGAATTATCGCTCCAGAGATTTAGGAAGGATTGCAGGACTGGATCATGCAGAAGGTTTTACGACTGAAAGATATTTGGCAGTCAATAGCTTAGCAGATTTGATCTAATTTTCATGTAATTTTTTGAAATAAATATTTGCAGAAATAAACTTATATCGTATATTTGCCACCGCTAAGCAAATGGTGGTTGTAGCTCAGTTGGTTAGAGCATCGGTTTGTGGTACCGAGGGTCGCGGGTTCGAGCCCCGTCTTCCACCCAGAAAGCAAAAGCTTCGAAGAAATTCGAAGCTTTTTTTGTGTTTTCTAGTTTTCCTTAAAAATGATAGGCGGCTAAAGGATAATCATTCTATGACTATGGCTCCTTATTTTAGCAGATTTAATTCCATCATACAGGCCTTCATACTTTGATATGTTCTTTCAATATCATTGTCTAATCCGATAGAAAACCGAATCAAACCGTCTGTCAATCCCATTTCAATTTGTTCCTCCAAAGGGATTTCGCTGGAAGTTGAGGTTCCCGGCGCGCTGAATAAGGTTTTATAAAAGCCTAAACTCACCGCCAGATACCCTAGATTTTTGGCCTGCATCAACTCCATCAAAGCATTGGCTTTCACCAAAGTTCCAACATCCAGTGTCATCATCCCGCCAAAACCATATTCAGGATTAATCATGCTTTTATAGATCTCATGACTCGGATGGCTTTTTAACCCCGGATACACTGTTTTGATTCCGTCTTTTTCAAAACGTTCCGCCAGATACATCGCATTATGGCTGTGCTGTTTCATCCTGATGTGCAGCGTACGCAAGTTTTTCATCACACTGGCAGATCGCAGACTATCCATCGTTGGCCCCAATAACATGCTGGCTCCACTGTTTACATTTTTTAAACTATCAATAAATTCCTGAGAGGCGCATGTTACTCCGCCCACCGTATCACTGCTTCCGTTGATGTATTTTGTCAAACTGTGAATCACAATATCAGCTCCTAATTTAGCAGGCGAAACGGATAGTGGCGAAAAAGTATTATCAACAACTAATTTCAAATTATGTCTTTTTGCAATTTTTGATAAACCTTCAATATCAGCCACTTCCAATAAAGGATTGCTCACCGTCTCACAATACAAAACTTTAGTTTCAGCAGTAATAGCAGCCTCTACAACTTCAAGTTTTGTGATGTCAACAAATGTGGTTTTGATACCTAATCTAGGTGTAAAATTCTTCAGGAATGCATACGTTCCGCCATAAATGGTTCTGCTAGAAACAATATGGTCGCCGGAACCGCACAATTGCAACAAAGTAGGCGTAATCGCTCCCATTCCGGATGCCGAAACGTTCGCTGTTTCCGTGCCTTCCATGGCTGCCAAGGCTTTGTCCAGGTATAAATTACTCGGCGAGGAATGACGTGAATACAAATAACAGCCTTCCATATTGCCTTCAAAAGTATCGAACATCGTTTTTGCCGATAAAAAAGTGTAGGTTGAGGAGTCAGAAATAGAGGGATTCACACCACCAAATTCGCCAAAGTACTGCAAATCCTGAATGTTGTCTGCGGGATTGAAATTTTTCATAATTATTTTTTATTGTTATTTGAAGCTATTCCTGCTATTCACTCTATCTTTTACTTTTTAAAGAAAAAAGTAAAAGGATGCCGTTGCTATCAGGGCTTGGACATTCCGGTATGTCAAGAAATCCTATTCAAAACAAAATATTTTAAGATTAAAAATCAATAGTCTGTAGTTTTATTAGATTATAAAACTATATAACACTAAATAATTAATTTTTTTCACTAAATTAGTTCGGTAATCAGGATTTTTATAGATTATCTATCAATTTGAAATTTGCAACACAATGACATTAGATTCAACAGACAAAAAATTACTTTTTTTATTACAAAATGATAGTAAGAAAACAACCAAAGAATTGTCCTTAAAACTCAATCTTTCCGTTACTGCCGTTTATGAACGCATTAAAAAATTAGAAAGAGAAGGGGTTATTGACAAGTATGTTGCGTTGATTAATCGCTCCAAAGCCGAGAAAGGATTTGTGGTTTTTTGTCACCTCAAATTGATACAGCATACCAAAGAGTTTCTCACGAAGTTCGAAAGTGAAGTGGTGAAACTAAAAGAAGTTTTAGAATGTCATCATGTGAGCGGTGATTATGATTATATCCTGAAAATTGTGGTAAAAGATATGGAAGCTTATCGAGAGTTTTTAGTAACGAAACTAACGACATTACAACATATAGGAAGTACGCACAGCACATTTATGATTAGCGAAGTAAAAAGCACGACTGTCGTTGATATATAAATGTTGATTGTTTTAATGTCATTAAATTTAGAATAAATCAATTGCTCCATGAAAACTAAAGAAATTAGACAAAAGGGTATTGTGAATTTTGGAAAACTTATCCAGGATGATTCAAAATTAGTCGTTTTGGAAGGAATATTTGACGCTATTTTAAACTGAGAAAAAGCTTCCCTAGTTTCGGATAATCAGTATCAAAAAGTGGAAGAAGCCAGAACCGTCTATCATTCCGGGAATAGTTTATCAACTTCTTGGGAAGATTTGGAGAAGCAATTAAATGCCAAATATGGTTTTTAAAATAGTTATTTCAAAATTAGCAGAAATTGAAATAATTGAGGCTATTGAAATTTATAAAAGTAAAAAAAGGGATTAGGCAAAGTTTTTTTTGCTTAAGCAATAAGAATAAAACAATGTTGCATTTTTTTTACCATATAAGCCATGTAAGTTTAAGTTTCGATTATGTTAGCCTTATGTAACTATAACAATCATAAGGTCATTTAAGGTTTAATTCTTATATGACTTATATGTTAAATATTATTTCACTCATTTTTTAGTATGACATTAAATAGTTCCAACTACTTATCTTAAAAGATATTTAAAAATATTAAAAATGAATCCTGAACTATTCCCACTAAAAAAAGAACCGTTTTTCAGAGAATTATCCTTTAAAAAATTCCCTTTTGTAATTATTTATGAAGTATTTAATGATGAAATTATTATTTACTCTGATTTTCATACTTATAGAGATCCTTCTAAAAAGCCATAAATAATTTTTTGATGAATATTGGTTATGTCATTTTCATAACAAAAAACCTTCTGAATTAAACTTCAAACAAAACTTAATTCCTTAATTTTGTGGAACATTTTATAAAAACACAATAAAAAAAAATACTATGAGTTCATTTGACGTAGTCATTATAGGTTCTGGACCAGGCGGATATGTATCAGCAATTCGTTGTGCACAACTGGGTTTTAAAACAGCAATTATCGAAAAATATTCCACTCTTGGAGGAACTTGCCTCAATGTTGGTTGTATTCCTTCAAAAGCACTGCTTGCTTCTTCTCATCATTACAGTGAAATTGCACATTTTGCAGATCACGGAATTGAAGTTTCCGGGGAAGTAAAAGTAAACCTTGAAAAAATGATTGCGCGCAAACAAGCAGTTGTAGATCAGACTTCTGGTGGTGTGAAATTTTTAATGGACAAAAATAAAATTACAGTTCTGGAAGGATTGGGTTCATTTGTTGATGCTACGCATGTTGCGGTGGCAAAAGCAGACGGAACTTCTGAAACTATCGAAGCCAAAAACATCATTATCGCTACAGGTTCAAAACCATCTTCTTTGCCTTTTATCAAAATTGATAAAGAAAGAATCATCACTTCAACCGAAGCATTGAAACTTAAAGAAGTACCAAAACATTTAGTAATTATTGGTGGTGGAGTTATCGGGATCGAATTAGGTCAAGTGTATTTGCGATTGGGATCACAAGTTTCTGTTGTAGAATATTTAGACCGAATTATTCCTGGAATGGATGCTTCATTGTCTAAAGAATTGACTAAAGTATTAAAAAAACAAGGCATGAAATTCTATGTTTCACACAAAGTGAAATCCGTAGAACGAAATGGTGAAGGCGTTGTAGTTCAAGCTGAAAATACAAAAGGAGAAACAATTACGCTGGAAGGGGATTATTCCTTAGTTTCTGTAGGTCGTCGTCCGTATACTGACGGATTAAATGCTGATAAAGCAGGTGTGAAAATCTCAGATAGAGGAATGGTAGAAGTAAATGATCATTTGCAAACTTCAGTTCCTTCTATTTATGCAATTGGCGATGTGGTGCGTGGCGCAATGTTAGCACACAAAGCAGAAGAAGAAGGAGCCATGGTGGCTGAAATATTAGCAGGTCAAAAACCACATATCGATTATAATTTGATTCCCGGAGTTGTGTACACTTGGCCAGAAGTGGCTGCTGTAGGACAAACAGAGGAGCAATTGAAAGCTTCCGGAGTTGAGTATAAAGCAGGAAGTTTTCCTTTCAAAGCTTTAGGACGCGCAAGAGCTGGTGGAGATTTAGACGGATTTGTAAAAATTCTTGCTGATGCAAAAACAGATGAAGTACTAGGCGTTCACATGATTGGGGCTCGTTGTGCGGATTTAATTGCTGAAGCAGTAGTTGCAATGGAATTCAAAGCCTCTGCTGAAGATATTTCCAGAATGTCTCATGCTCATCCAACATTTGCAGAAGCGATCAAAGAAGCAGCACTAGCCGCTACTGACAATAGAGCGTTGCATGTGTAATTAAAGAATAAATTTTTGCTTTAGAATAAAGAAACCCGCTACATTGAGCGGGTTTTTTTGTTATGAGGTGCACTTATTTAGTCTTTAGCAATAAATAAACTTTTATAATTGTTCCAATGGTTAAAAATTAGAAACATATTTCCCAAGAATAAGAAAAGGGCAGTAGGAATTCCCTCTGGAGACAAGAAAAAATTTATGAATAAAATGTTGATGGTTATTGGTAAAATCAAAATACTGGCAAGAGTAACATAACGCCCTGTCAAAAAGGCTAGGCCACATAACAACTCAATAGACTTGGCTAATGGCATAATGTAAGTAGAGGCAACCAAGCCCACATTAAAAGCCTTGAAATTTCCGGTAACCTCCGGTTCTGGAGCTAGTTTCAGAAAAAAACTAATTGATGCATAAAGAAGTAAAATTCCAATTAAAGTTCGGATAATAATAATTACAATTTTCATAGTATATGGTTTTATTGGTTACATATTTGAGAATAATTATAGGGGAATTGCACGTTCATCCATACACATAATTTCCCATTGGTGTCCGTCCAAATCCGCAAAACCATGGGCATACATCGATCCGTGATCTTGTGGCTCCATATACGTTGTACCACCCGCAAATATCGCTTTTTGTACTATTTCGTCCACTTTTTTTTTGCTTTCAACATCTATTGCGATTAATACTTCGGTATTTTTATGGGCATTGCAAATTTCTTTTTTGGTAAAGTCTCTAAATCGTTGCTCAGTAAGCAGCATCACAAAAATGTTTTTTCCTGTAATCATGCAAGTGGCTTGTTCATCAGTAAATTGAGGATTGAAAGAAAATCCGAGTTGTGTAAAAAAAACAATGGATTTTTTAAGGTCTTTAACTGCTAAATTAAGGAAAATTTTTGAAGCCATAACGGGAATGATTAAACGATTAAAAAAATCCAAAATTGATCACGCACTACCAAATTTACAAAAAAATAAGCTAATTTTAGCATAACCAGTTATTGAAGAATTTTTTTTGTTGTAATTTTGAATTTTTAAACATTAAAACTTTTTGAGAACTTCAATTTATAAGTCTATTTCTGATTCAAAATTGTTCAAACAACAACTTTTACTTTGGTCACAACAATTTCGTGAAGTTGTTTTTATGGATAGTAATGAGTATCCGCAACAGTACTCCAGTTGCGATTGTATTCTTGCCGTAGATGCTTTTACCTCCATCAAAACAGATGTTTACAATGCCTTTGAGGATTTGAAACAGTACCAGCAAAATACGAAAGACTGGCTTTTTGGTTATTTATCGTATGATTTAAAAAATGATATTGAGCAGTTGCAATCTGCTAATTTTGACGGGCTGGATTTTCCGGATTTGTATTTTTTCCAACCTAAGAAACTGTTTTTATTGAAAGGAAATCAACTCGAAATTCAATATCTCAATATGTGTGTGGAGGAAGTGGAGGCAGACTTTAAAGAAATTAGTGTTCAGTGTTCAGCGTTGAGCGTTCAAAATCCACAAATAACGATCCAACAACGGATTCCGAAAGAGAATTATCTTCAAAAAGTTTCAAAAATATTGGAACACATTCATCAGGGCGATATTTATGAAGCCAATTTCTGCATGGAATTTTTTGCTGAAAATGCAACGATTGATCCCATAGAAAAATTTATAAAACTCAACGAAATTTCTCAGCCGCCATTTGCCGTTTTTTTTAAAAACAACAATCACTTTTTACTTTCGGCGACACCGGAACGTTATTTAAGGAAAGAAGGAGAACTTATTATTTCGCAACCGATTAAAGGAACTGCAAAACGATTTTCAGACCCAATTGAAGACGAAAAATCGAAAATGCAATTGGCTTTAGACCCAAAAGAACGAGCCGAAAATATTATGATTACGGATTTAGTGCGCAATGATTTGTCTCGAACAGCACAAAAAGGATCCGTTGAAGTACAAGAGTTGTGTACAATTTATTCTTTTTTGCAAGTGCATCAGATGATATCAACGGTTACGTCAAAGTTAGAGGCGCACTATTCTATAGTAGATACTTTAAAAACAACTTTCCCAATGGGAAGTATGACGGGTGCACCAAAGATTTCGGTGATGAAAATAATTGAAAAACTCGAAGAAACAAAACGCGGTTTATATAGCGGTGCTGTGGGGTATTTTACACCAAATGGTGATTTCGATTTTAATGTAGTTATCCGAAGCATTTTGTACAATCAAGAAAAAAAATATGTTTCTTTTTCAGTTGGAAGCGCTATCACTTCGCCATCAATTCCTGAAAAGGAGTATGAAGAATGTTTGCTTAAAGCAAAAGCGATGCGAGAAGTTTTAAGTTAAATCAAAATGAATGAATTAAATTTGAATATGCTACAGAAATTCCAAAACCATCTTCTTCATAATTTCCAGTTCTTGAACGGAAAAAAAATACTTCTTGCTACAAGTGGCGGGAAAGACAGTATGGTATTGGTGCATTTGTTTCAGCAATTGAAATATACAATAGGAATGGCCCATTGTAATTTTCAATTGCGTGGAATGGAAAGTTTTGAAGACCAAAATTTTGTCCAGGAATATGCTGCTGCAAATGCTATTCCAGTATTTATAACACAATTTGACACCAAAGCTTTTTCTGAAGATTATAAAATTTCGACACAAGTTGCAGCCCGCGAGTTGCGATATAACTGGTTTTATGAGTTATTAGAGACTGAGAAATTCGATTATATTCTCACAGCACATCATGCCGATGATAATTTGGAAACGTTCCTAATCAATCTGAGTCGTGGAACAGGATTAGAAGGTTTGACAGGAATTCCGGAGCAGAACGATAAAGTAATTCGCCCACTTTTGGCCTTTAACCAAAAAGAAATGGAAGATTATGCCAAATTAAATAACATTAAATGGCGCGAGGACAGCAGTAATGCATCCGATAAATACCTTCGGAATAAAATTCGGCATCATCTGGTTCCGATGTTAAAAGAATTGAATTCTAATTTTCTTTCCTCGTTTCACAAAACACAACTGTATTTGCAAGACGCGCAAGTTATGGCTGAAGATGCTTCGATTATGATTTATCAGCAAGTGGTGAAGCAAGAGAATGAGACTATTTATTTTGATTTAAAAAAACTAAAAAAATTACCCAATTACAAATCTTATTTGTACCAATGGCTGAAAGAATTTGGATTCAAAGCTTGGGATGATATTTATGATTTGGTTGATAGTCAATCTGGGAAACATGTTTTTTCTCCAGAATATAGAGTATTAAAAGACAGGGATTACTTAATCCTAAGTCCGATAAATTTCGTAAATGTAAAGGACAAATATTTTATAGATGAAAATCAAAAAGAAGTTAATATTCCCTTAAATCTTACGTTTTGCAAAGTAGCCGACATTGGTATCGTTTCAAATAAAACTATCTTTGTAGATGGTGATAAAGTGCAGTATCCATTAATTTTACGCCATTGGAACGAAGGCGATAGTTTTCAGCCTTTTGGGATGAACGGTAAGTCAAAGAAAGTGAGCAAGTTTTTTAAAGATGAAAAATTATCCTTGCTAGAAAAAGAAAATTCTTGGCTTTTATGTTCGAATGATGAAATAGTCTGGATAATTGGTCTACGTCAGGATGAACGCTTTAGAATAGACAACACAACTAAAAATATACTTAAAATACAATCAGAATAATGAAGAAATTACTATTTATACTTATTGCTTTTTTGGCTTTTGCCAATGGAAATGCCCAGATTCTGGATCCCGCCAAATGGACAACTAAAATAGAAAAAAAATCGGACACTAATTATATTCTTACTTTTAATGTTGTTATAGAAAAGGATTGGCATTTGTATTCTCAATTTACTCCAGACGGAGGGCCGTTGCCACTGGAAATCATTTTCAAAAATCAAAAAGGAAACTTCACTTTAGTGGGCAAAGCCAAAGAAAGTAAAACGAGAACCGCTTACAATGATATATTTGAAGTTAACGAAACATTCTTCGAAAAGAAAGGTCAAATCCAGCAGGAAATTACACTAACAAATCCTAAGCTGACTGAAATTAAAGTCGATTTCAATTACCAGGTGTGCAAAGATGTTTGTATTAACATGGAGAAGAATTTTACGTTTAAAATTCCTTCGGCATCAAAAATAGCAGAAATAGCTGCTGTAGTCCCCGTTTTACCGGTGATAGATACGGCTAAAGTTGATACAGCAGCTGTAAGTCCGGATGTAAATAACGAAGAAACAGTTACTCCTGAAAAAGTCGTTCCTCTAGACTCTGAACCAGCTACAAAAAGAGGATTATGGTCTATTTTCTTCATTGCTTTTTTATCTGGATTTGCCGCATTGCTTACGCCTTGTGTCTTCCCAATGATTCCTATGACAGTCAGTTTTTTTACTAAACAAAGCAAAACAAAAGCAAAAGGGATTAGTAATGCCATTATTTATGGAGTAGCTATCATATTCATTTATGTGGTTTTAGGATTCTTAGTGACGTGGATTTTTGGTGCCGATGCGCTGAATGCGTTGTCCACGAATGTTTGGTTCAATATTATTTTCTTTGTTTTGTTAGTCACTTTTGCAGCTTCATTTTTGGGTGGTTTTGAGATTATGCTGCCTAATTCTTGGGCAAATAAAGTGGATAATCAAGCGGATAGAGGTGGGATAGTTGGAATTTTATTCATGGCTTTGGCGTTAGCGATTGTCTCGTTTTCGTGTACCGGACCGATTGTAGGAACCCTATTAGTCGAAGCGGCTTCTAAAGGCGGAATAGCTCCAATTGTGGGTATGTTTGGGTTTTCATTGGCTCTAGCCTTACCCTTTATGTTGTTTGCGATGTTCCCGGGTTGGTTGAATTCATTGCCAAAATCCGGTGGTTGGTTGAATACAGTTAAAGTAGTTTTAGGCTTTTTAGAATTGGCTTTGGCATTTAAATTTTTGTCGAATGCTGATTTGGTTTTGCAATTGCATTTCTTGGAAAGAGAAGTGTTCTTGGCAATATGGATCGCTATTTTTGGAACATTGGCCTTTTATTTATTCGGAAAAATTACGTTGCCGCACGATAGCCCGATGACACATATTTCAGTAGGACGACTGTCCTTTGGATTAGTAGTTTTGGCCTTTACCATCTATTTGATTCCTGGGATTTGGGGAGCGCCATTAAAATTAATTTCTGGTTTCCCGCCGCCAATGACCTATAGCGAAAGTCCTTACGGAGTAGGAAACTCCCAAGGTGGCTCAAATGCATCTGCCCAAATTTTGCCGGAAGGCGCACATTTAGGGCCACATGATCTTATTGCTTTTGATAATTATGAAAAAGGATTGGCTTATGCCAAATCAGTAAACAAACCTATTTTACTTGACTTTACGGGTTATGCCTGTGTGAATTGTAGAAAAATGGAAGATTATGTGTGGTCAGATCCTGCGATTTTAAAAATATTACAAGAAGAAGTGGTTTTAATATCTTTATATGTTGATGATAAAAGAGAATTGCCAAAAAGTGAGCAATACGTATCTAAAGAAACGGGCAAAGAAATTGTAAGCGTGGGTAATAAATGGAGCGATTTCCAAATTACAAGGTACAAAGCCAATGCGCAACCGTATTACATTGTTTTAGATGTAGAAGAGAATATGCTGTCTGATAAACCAGAAAGTTATAACTCAAATATCAATGCCTACAAAGGATGGTTGAGAGAAGGGATTGATAGATTTAAAAAGGTCGAATAAGAGGTACATCTAAAAATCACTGAACCGAATATTAGACACAAATGGCACTAATTTCTACGATTCAATTCGTGGAAATTCGTGCGATTTGTGTTTATATTTAATACTATAGACTTAATTTACTCAGTATTGATGCGTGAGATGCCGTATACAAGGTAGGGTATAAAATTGCCTTTTATTCGATTATTTTCTCGATATAAGCAGAATTTAAAAGGTACAATGCGCCCATATATCGTATTTTGAACGCCACTAAATCCCCAATTTTATAATTTTTTTTAGAATTTGAAATGTCTATAACCAGCATGTCAGAACTGGCGTCTACTATAGTGATATCCGTATCATCAGATTCGATGTATTGTGGTTGCATGTCTAACAAACCAATGTCTAGAATAGCTCTAAGGGAAGTATCGCCTAAATCAGTGACAGCATCCATCGAAAAGGAATTTCCGGCTACATTCTCGCCTAACTCCCCTGTTGGTGTGTTTGGTTTTTCTGTAATTTCGATGATTTCAGCGTATAATTTGAAAACATCATTGTGCATTCCTTCTATGGTATTTCCTGTAAACAAATCTTTCCCGAAAAATAGGGCTTCCCCTATTCGAAAATGATTTACGGCCATTGGTCGGGCATTTTTTAGGAGTAGCGGTACAGTAACAGAAGTTCCTCCGGAGACAAATGGAATACTGATATTGAATTTAGCTTCAATTAGCTGTTTGTATAAGCTCAATTGAATCAATTTGTCCTGCGTGGGCATTACACCGCTAAGGCAATTGAAATTGGTACCAATTCCAGAGATTTCAATATTAGGCATTTTTAGAATTGTGCCATAAAAATCGATCAATTCTTCACCCATTACACCTTCACGAAGGTCTCCCATTTCAATCATAATGATGATTTTATGGGTCTTGTTTTGTTTTACGGCTTCCTCTGAAAGTAATTGTATGGTATAGATTTCAGTATTAAAACTGATGTCAGCATACCGCACAATACTTTCAATACTTCGTTTAGCAGGTGGTTTAATATACACGGTTTGGATTTCCGGATCCAAGGCTTTAATTTTTTTCAAATTACTTACTCTGGAATCATGAATTTCACGTACTCCTAAAGCGATGATTTCTTTGAGATAAATTTTATTTCCACACAATAGTTTGGAAACCACTCCCCATTGTATATTTCTGGATTTAAAAATAGTATCCAGAAAGGCATAATTTTCTTCAAGTTTTTTGCGATATAGTTTTATAAAAGCCATTATTCTATGATTTTACGTGGAATTGATTTGGAAATCCGAGTTAATAATTCGTAATTGAGTTGGTTGCTGAAATCACTAAAGGAAGCTACAGAAACGGATAGCTCTTTTTGTGTGCCTATCAAGACCACTTCATCTTCTTTTTTTGCCATGTCGATATCAGTAACATCGACAGTCATCATGTTCATGTTTACGGAACCCACTACAATACAGCGTTGTCCATGAATAAGTACACGACCTTGGTTGCTCAACGAGCGGCTGTATCCGTGGCAGTAACCAATAGGGATAACAGCAATTTTCATTTTTCTTTTGGCCATAAAACTGGTTCCATATCCAATAAAATCACCAATATTTACTTTCTTTACGCTCATTATAGCACTTTTCCAAGTGATAACGCGTTGCAGCGGATCTATTTTATTTTTTTTAGAATTGAGATAGGTAACAAATACTTCCGGACTGGACCACAATCCGTATTGCATTATTCCGATTCGCACCATATCCATTCTGGTTTGTGGAAACATTATTGATGCTGCAGAGCAAGCAGAATGTCTCATTTGTGGCTTCAGATCATTTTTACAAAAAAAGGCATAAATTTCTTCAAACTTCTTGATTTGCTGATCCACTCTGTAATAATTAGCTATACTTTCGGCCCCGGCATAATGAGTACAAAGCCCTTTGAAAGTAAGATGTTGTTCTTCTTTCTTTAAAAAAGTAATAACAGTATTCAGTTCGTTTTTGTCAAAACCAGTTCGGTTCATTCCGGTTTCTACTTCAATGTGCAGAATTGCTTTTTTTTCGAGTTTTTTAGCTGTTTTCATAGCTTTCGTCAGTCGAGTTTTATCAAAGACAAAAAATTCAATATCATTCTTGATTACCCATTCCATATCTTCATCCTGAACGAGTCCCATAACCATAATAGTTGCTTTGTCCTGTAGTGTTGTTTTTACGACTTTGGCTTCCTGAACATCAAAAACAGAAAAATGAGTTACACCACATTGAAAAGCCATAGCCACAAACGGCTGTACTCCATGACCATACGCATTTCCTTTTACGACAGAGGAAATCAGTACTTTTTTTCCAAAGGTCTTTTTTAGAAAATCGATGTTCTTTTGATACGCGGAGCGATTAAGCTCTATTATTGAGTTAGTGTGCATTTGTAATTTGTTTGCTGATGTGATGAAAAACAGCCACTCCAGTTGCTATAATTTCGTCAGGAAAATCATAATCAGGATTGTGTAGTGCGGCAGTGTTTACCCCAGCTCCCAGTCCGAACATGGCGCCGGGATAGTGCTGTGTGAACAAACCAAAATCTTCGCCCCAAGTGAATGGTTTCTCTTTTTCGAATAGTTCAAAACCATTAATTTCTGCTGCCTTTTTGATGAATGCTACAGCAGTTTTGTCATTCTCATTGGCTTGGAAACTTTGTGTCCATTGCGTTTTACACTTCAGTTGATATTCTTTTGCGATTGATCGGGCTGCATTTTCTAAAGCTATTTCGATCTTTCTCATCTGTAAATTGCTATCACTTCGTACTGTAAAATGAATTTCTCCCGCACCAGCTGCTACACCATATGCTTTTTTACCTATTTTGGTATAAATGGGAGTTATCTGGCAATAGTTTTCTTTGGTAATATCGGTCTGAATAGTAGCATTAAATTGATTGATAATGGCGGCTATTGCCAGAGTAGGATTAATTCCTCTTTCAGGTTCACCGGCATGGGCTGTTTTTCCTTTTAATTTTATGATAATGCTATTTACGGCACAGGTAAAAGTTTCGTTTTTTACTACAATTTGATGCATTGGAAACCCTGGTAAATTGTGCAGCGCAAAGACGTAATCAGGTTGAATCAAAGTGAATTTAGTATCTGAAAACACCTTTTGAGCACCACTACCATCTTCTTCAGCCGGTTGAAACAGCAAAATGACGGTTCCAGAGTCCGGTTTGTTCTGATGCAATTCAGCTGCCAAACCACAAAGAATAGCCATGTGTCCATCATGTCCGCATTTGTGTGAGACACCATCAATTAGTGAACGATGTTCAAAACGATTCGTTTCTTCAATTGGCAAAGCATCTAATTCACATCGGAATAATACTGTTTTTCCATTTTTTTTACCTTTATAAATTGCAACCACACCAGTTGTTCCTACTGCGGTAATCAATTCATCAGGAGGGTAATTTTCGAGAAAAGATAGGACGCGTTTTGCTGTTTGATTTTCTTTACCCGAAACCTCTGGGTGTTTGTGAAGCTCCTTTCGTAACCGTACAAGTGTCTCGATGGACGGGTTTGAGTTTTCCATTTTGGATTATTTAATGAGGCGCATTTCCAAATATTTATTGGTAAAACCTAAGCTTTCATATAGTTTTTTGGCAGGATTATCCGGTTCTACATGCAGGGCAATATTTCCTTCGGCAATTGATATTGCTTTTTGCATCAATTGTTTTCCAAACCCTTTTCCCCGTTGGCTGTTGTCCACGGCAATGTATACCAAAATATTTTCAGGAATAAAATCTTTCATTCCCGTGTTGTTCAAGATGACAACTCCTACGATTTTTTGATCTTCGATTCCCACTACAATGTTGCCTCCTTTTGTAGGATTCATAACGTAATCAATACATTTTCGAATGTCTTCAATCGTATCGCCATATTGTTCTAAATGGGTATAAAGGAATAATGCTATAATTTGATTGGTATAAATTGTATCTTCTCCGGTTGTGTGATTAATTTGTTTGAATTCCATTTTGTCTTTCTTTTTTGTTATGGTGATAAAGTGATATTGTAACGAATAAAATAAGAGAAATACTTATTCCATAAAGGTTTGCATCTAAATGTTCCGGTAATTTTAAATCTAAAGGTAGTTTATTCTCTGTAACAATTAGCAGGATTGTGGTGGCACCCCCAAATAACATGCTCCAAAAAGCAGCTGTTGGATGGCTTTTCTTCCAAAATAAAGCGCCTATTACCGGAACGAAAAGGCCCGACACCATAAAAGCATAAGAGTAGAGCATCAGTTCCAGTACATTTTGCATTTGGGAAGCAATTAAAATAGCAAGAAGACCTACAATTAAGGTGACCAATTGTGAGAGCCGAAGCTCTTTTTTATGACTCAATTCTTTTTTTGAAAATTTAGCAATAATATCAGTGACAATATTTCCGGAAGCTGCCATTAAGCAGCTGTCCGCGGTAGAAAGTATGGCCGAAAAATAGGAAGAAAGCATCAGCCCCATTAATCCAACGGGGAGTATGGTGGCCAGTAAAATAGGCAATCCCATTTCGCTATCCATATTGGCTGCATCTGTAATACCGTCAAACATTCCTTTGTTTGCAGCCACTTTAGCCAGCATTCCCAGAATCACTCCCATAAATGCCATTATAGGCCATTCAAAAACACCCGCAATCAACCATGCTTTTTTAGCTTCTTTCTCTCCTTTGCTGGCATAAATCCGCTGGTATAAAGTCATTCCTACAAACCAAATGGGTATAATGGTTATAGACCAGTTTAAAATCTGATACCATTTTACATTGGTCAGTGATAAATATTCAGGTGCCAAGGTAGTCTTGATCGCCTCATACCCTCCCACGGCATTGTAGGCAACTGGAATTCCTATAAAAACCAATCCGCCAATAAGGACTAACCACTGGATTGTATCGGTATAAATAACGGCTTTTAATCCTCCAATAGCCGTATAAATTACCGCGATAAGTCCCATTACAATTAGCGCTGTTTGTAAATTAAGTCCTTCTATGGTTGCCGAAGCTAATTTGGCTCCAGCCAAAACCTGAGAACTTGTAAATCCAAGATATCCAATAGCCGAA
This sequence comes from Flavobacterium bomense, assembly GCF_003970355.1. NCBI lineage: Bacteria > Pseudomonadati > Bacteroidota > Flavobacteriia > Flavobacteriales > Flavobacteriaceae > Flavobacterium > Flavobacterium bomense. The sequence goes on from NZ_RYDJ01000004.1 coordinate 183,864, forward strand.
ATAATTCCGGCCAGTAGCGCTACTTTAGCATTATAAAAATGATCAAATATTTGGGGAAAAGTGAAAAACTTATATTTATGTCCTAATGCACTTACTTTTGGAATTAGAAAAACAGCACTCAGCCAAGCGCCCAGCAGTCCGGTGAACAGCATCCAAGAACCGGATATTCCCATCGTAAAACCCAGACCGCCCAATCCTATTGAGAATCCACCACCTACATCTGTGGCTACAACGGATAAACCAATGTGCCAGCTATTCATATTTCTTCCGCTAACGTAAAAATCTTCCGCGGTTTTATTCTTATTGAAAAAATAAACGCCAACGCCTAGCATAACCAGCATGTAAACAACAAAGATTGCATAATCTATTAGGTGCATATTATTAATTTTCGATTATTTAATAGCCTGTACATGGAATTTTTCCAAAAGGCAAAAGGTGCAGTAAACTGCAAAAAAAGATGATTTTTTTTAGAATATTTTCTAAAATAAGGGATCTTAGCTTTGGGTTAAAAGTGCAAAAAAAAGACTTTATTAACCACAAAAAATAATTTGGTATTTTACAAATGTAAGGCAAATTATCTAAAAAATCCTTTTAAAATGCAGATATTGTCTTTTTTGCAACAAATAACGGCCACTTTTTGCATTAATAGTATTGGTTTTATAGAAGTAAAATCGAATGAAATTTTTGATGAAAAATGCCAATCTGACCGTGCAGTTTTCTTTAAAAAGATCCTAAAAACGATTATTTTTTTTAACATATTTGGTGTTTTTTTGATAAACTAAAATTCATAAATTTCAAAAAAGAAGGAATATGGATGCAATATTCGAAGAGATTTTTTATCTTTAAAAATTATTTTAACTCAAAAAAATTCATGAAAAAACTATTAGGTATTTCGCTTTTTTTTATTGGTACAGTTCTGTTTGCCCAAGACAATAAAGCCAATTATGTGTCTGAAAATTATACTAAAAAGGAAGTGCATATTAAAATGCGTGATGGAGTAGAGTTGTTTACTGCCATTTATACTCCCAAAGATGTTTCTACAAAATATCCAATTATAATGCAAAGAACACCATATAACTCGGGGCCTTATGGAGAAAATCAGTTCAAGAAAAGCATTTCTCCCAGTGAAACGATGATGAAAGAAGGATATATTGTAGTCTATCAAGATGTTCGAGGACGATTCATGAGTGATGGTTTGTATGACAACATGCGTGGTTTTATTCCAAATAAAAAAGGCAAGAAAGATACGGATGAAGCTTCGGATACTTATGATACGATAGAGTGGCTGGTGAAAAATGTGGCTAACAATAATGGAAATGTTGGAACTTGGGGAATCTCATATCCAGGTTTTTACGCTACATATTCTTTATTGAGTAATCATCCAGCTTTGAAAGCCGTTTCGCCTCAGGCATGTATCGCTGATTTCTTTTTTGATGATTTTCATCACAATGGAGCGTATTTGTTGAGTTATTGGAAAGTCACTCCGTTATTTGGCCCTCAAAAAACAAAACGTACTACGGAACCTTGGTACAAATTTACGAATGCGGGTACAAACGATGATTATCAGTTTTTCCTGGATGCAGGACCACTCTCTAATTTAGACAAATATTATGGAAAAGAGAATGAGTTTTGGCAACAGCTGAAAGACCATTCCAGTTACGATGATTTTTGGCAAAAGCGTGGAATTTTACAGCATTTGAATAATATTAAACCAGCGGTAATGACAGTAGGAGGTTGGTTTGATGCCGAAGATTTATACGGTCCTTTGAATACCTACAGTACGATAGAAAAGAGCAGTAAAAACTACAACACAATTGTTATGGGACCCTGGAGTCATGGTGATTGGGCTAGGAATTCAGCAAAGCAAGTGATTGGTAATATTAATTTTGGAGATAGTATTTCTGGTTTTTATCAAAAAAATATTGAATCTAATTTCTTCCGCCATTTTTTGAAAAATAATGGAAAAGGAGCTAATAAATTGCCTGAAGCTTATGTTTTTGACACCGGAAGAAAAGAGTGGAAAACCTATGATGCCTGGCCTCCCGTAAATACTGAAAAACAAGATTTCTTTTTGCAAGGGAGTAAATTGACAAAATTGGCTAAGCAAAATATTTCTTTTGAAGAATTTATTAGTGATCCTAAGAAACCGGTACCCTATTCGGAGGATATTAAACAAAACGGACTTACTCCAAGGAAATACATGACCGATGACCAGCGTTTTGCTGCACGACGTCCGGATGTGATTGTTTTTGAAACAGAAGTATTGAATGATGATACCACATTAGCCGGAGAAATCTTGGCTAAATTACAAGTTTCTACTACAGGAACTGATGCGGATTGGATTGTAAAAGTGATTGATGTTTTCCCAAACGACGAACCGGAAACAAAAGAAGTAGCTCCGTATCTAAAGATGAGTAATTACCACATGATGGTACGAAGTGAAGTTATGCGAGGCCGTTTTAGAAATAGTTTTTCAAAACCAGAACCTTTTGTAGCCAATGAGAAAACAGCAGTTAATATTAAGTTACAAGATGTATTTCATACGTTCAAAAAAGGACACAAAATCCAGATTCAGGTTCAAAGTACGTGGTTTCCATTTATAGATTTGAATCCACAGACATTTGTTGACAATATCTTTTATGCAAAACCTGAAGATTTTAAGAAACAAACGCACAAGATTTATAACGACTCTAAAATTGAGTGTACTGTTTTAAAATAAAACGGCAATCGGGTTGTGCGCCATAAAAGCATTCGACTATATTTAAAACTAAAATCCCAATCTTTTTTTAAAGATTGGGATTTTAGTTTTAAAGGATGCAGGCAAAATTAATATGTACTACGCTATTTTTAAAGTTTTTAGTTTATTGTTTAAAGAATAAGAATTGCTTTGTATATTATAGGTATTTAGAACGGATAAGAGCAAAAAAACGCTCTGAAATTTCAGAGCGTCTCTAACTTTATACCGAAGATTTATAGAAATTCACCGTGTTGCGAAATATCTAAGCCTAATTCTTCTTTTTCTTCACTTACTCTTAGAGGAGTTATTTTGTTTACAATATAGAAAAGGAAATAAGACATTGAGAATGCAAATATGGAAACGACAACCATAGCAAATAATTGATTTAAGAATAATGTTGTTTCTCCAAAAATAAGTCCTTGGTTATCACCAACTGCCGCGTTTATTGATTTTGAAGCAAATACACCTGTCAAAAGCATCCCAATGATGCCACCTACACCGTGACAGGCAAATACATCTAAAGCATCATCAATTTTACATTTGTGGAAACTTCTAACCACCAGATTACTCACAATACTTGCAAAAATTCCTATGAACAAAGCATGAGGAATGCTAACAAAACCAGCTGCAGGAGTAATGGCAACTAATCCGACCACTACACCAATACAAGCTCCCATTGCCGACAATTTATGACCAAGAATTTTATCAAGAAATACCCAAGCCATTCCAGCAGCAGCAGCAGCAATAGTAGTTGTCCCCAGTGCTTGTACGGCAAGCCCATTAGCTCCTAAAGCGGAACCAGCGTTGAACCCGAACCATCCAAACCACAACAATCCGGTACCTAACATTACGTATGTTATACGTGCGGGATTTCCTTTTTCTGCTTTTCTTTTGCCTAAGAAAATGGCACCAGCCAGAGCAGCCCAACCAGCACTCATATGAACTACAGTTCCACCAGCAAAATCCAATACGCCCATTTTAAAGAGAATACCATCTGGATGCCATGTCATGTGAGCCAGCGGGGTATAAACGAGCAGTATGAATAAAACCATAAATAGTAAGTACGCCCAAAAACGAATTCGTTCTGCAAAAGCGCCGGTGATTAAAGCGGGTGTAATGATGGCGAATTTTGCTTGAAATAAGGCAAAGAGCATAAATGGAATTGTTGGAGCTAGACCCCAAGATGTATTTGTATTTACGCCTTGAAAAAATAAATTTGGAATTGGATTCCCTATTATTCCTCCAATAGTTGGACCAAAAGATAATCCGAAAGCGATGACAACCCACAACACGGTAACGATTATCATTGCCATAAAGCTTTGAAGCATGGTACTAATGACATTTTTTTTACCTACCATTCCACCGTAAAAGAAACCTAAACCGGGTGTCATGATTAATACAAGTGCAGTTGCAACGATCATCCAAGCGGTATCGCCGGTATCAAATTTTACTGCTTCTGTAGGAGCTGGACTTTCTGCTAAGAAATAATTTGAACAAAGGGTTAATACCAAAATCGTGATCAATATCACACTTAAAATAATTTTTCGCATCGTTTTTCAGTTTTAAATTTTGATAAAAATATAAAATTGTTTAACATACCCCTATTGTAAAGCGCGTTAATGTTTTATTTTTATGATTTTTGCAATCTAGCCCCTATTTTTTTATGGGTATTTTATATTTTAAAGATAAAATTTGTTTTTTATTTAAATAAAATCACCAATTTAATGAATACTTGGGGTCTTGTGGTAAAAAATTAGACTTCCAATCTGGGAATTTTAATGCACTTAGCATTAAGACAAAATTTGATATATAAAAAATGCACCAATTGTATAGCTACAAGTGATGCATTTTTCAAAAACTAAAGGATCTCCTTATTTTAAAAGATGTTTGCTTAAAAGTTTGTAAACTTCATTAATGTTATTACCACCTTTACCAAATTGTTTTACAATTGGGGTTGCGTCATTGTTTAACCAAATTTTCAACTCGGCATCCATATCTAATATTCCAGCACTTTCTTTAGAGAATTTTTTGATACTCAAATACGGAATTGACATATAATCAACCTTGGTTCCAACCAATTGTTTTTCGACCAGAATCAATCTTTTATTGGTGAAAACAAACATATCCCGAATTAATTTATATGCTTTTTCGATTGTTTCTCCATCAATTAGGATTGGCTCAAATTCAGTAGCAACATCTTTAATGTTTACTTCAGAGGCATTGCCCAGGATGGCGTTAAATAGTCCCATTGTATTTGTTATTTTTGATTGTATTTTGTTTTATAAATATCGTTCATTTTTGTTTGGTGTGTTTCAAGACTGATCATTCTGCCTTGAATAAAAGCATTAGTTAGTTTGTTCGTTCTCATGTCTAAAGCATCACCCTCAGAAATAAATAAGGTAGCATCCTTTCCTTGTTCTAAAGTACCACATTGTTTATCGATCCCTAATAATTTGGCGGTATTGAAGGTTATTAGTTGTAGCGCTTTTTCTTTGTCAAGTCCATAAGCAGCACATGTTCCGGCCAGGAAAGGTAAGTTTCTGGTATTCATACGCTCCATGGATCCGCTGTTTTCCAAGCCTACAATAACGCCTTTATCTGTCAATAATTTAGCGTTTTTGTACGGTAAATCAATGTCATGATCTTCATTTTCAGGCATATCATGCACTCTTTTTAATAATACTCCAATGTTGTTTTTTTGAAGTAAGTCAGCCGTTTTATACGCTTCATAACCACCAACAATTACTATTTTTTTAACTCCATTTTCTTTTGCCATTTGTATAGCATCAATAATTTGTTTTTCTTCATTTGCGTGTATGAATAAGGTTTGATTTCCGTCAAACAATCCTTTTGTAGCCTCAAAAATCAAATTTATTTCTTTGGGGCTATCTGCTAAGTATGCTTTTGCGCTAGTCAAAAAAGTAGTTATCTCTGAGTGTTGTTTGCTATAGTCTTTATTTGCTTCAATTGTTCCGGGTTCAAACCAGGAACCACTTCTTTTAAAACTAGAAGGGAAATTAAGATGAATCCCATCATTTTCTTTTATCAGTGCATCCTTCCAGTTCCAGGCATCAAGCTGAACGATGGATGAAGTGCCTGAAATTCTTCCGCCACGTGGGGTAATTTGCGCCATCAAAATTCCGTTTGGTTTAATGGTTTCAATTACTTTTGAATCAGCATTATAGGCAATAATACTTCTTACGTGAGGATTCATATTTCCTATTTCGCTTTCATCATCAGAAGATTTTATGGCATCAATTTCGACTAAGCCCAAGGTAGAATTGGGCGCTATAAATCCTGGATATACGTGTTTTCCGCTGGCGTCAATGGTAATATCATACGCTCCTTGAGCTAGTTTTATTAATCGGGCATCTGCCACTAATGTAATTTTGCCTTCTACAAATCCTATAGCACTGTTTTCGATTATTTCGCCATTTCCTAAATGTGCTGTTGCATTTAGAATTAAAATAGATTTTGATTGTTTTGAAGCAGGAGCTTGCTGTGCCTTTGTAAGTATTGATATGCTAAATACCAATAGTAAAATATATATATTTTTATTCATCCTATTTTGTTGTTTTAGATTTAAGAAACGTAGATTTCTTGAGCTTAATGTTCCAAAGAATCACAATGATATTCTATTTTTTCCTTCTTTTTAGGCTCTTGAGTGATCATTCCTTTGTTTTTTTCTTGCAATAGTTGGCCTATTAACTCATTTCTTTCTTTGGCAACTGCTACTCTTTGTGCTTCATCTTTTTGCACATCATAATAAACGACACCTTCAATTATTGTTTTTTCAGCTTTAGCATAAATAGATAAAGGATTGTTGTTCCAAAGTACTACATCAGCATCTTTTCCTATTTTTATACTTCCCACTTTATCATCAATATGCAATAATTTTGCAGGATTCAAAGTCACGAATTTCCATGCTTCTTCTTCTGAAATGTTTCCATATTTCACTGCTTTTGCAGCTTCTTGATTTAATCTTCTGGACATTTCAGCGTCATCAGAGTTATAGGCTACTACAAGTCCCGCATTGTGCATGATTGGACCGTTGAACGGAATGGCATCATTCACTTCAAATTTATACGCCCACCAATCCGAGAACGTCGAGGCTCCTACTCCGTGTTTTTTCATTTCATCGGCTACTTTGTATCCTTCAAGGATATGTGTAAAGGTATTTACTCTAAAGTTAAATTTTTCGGCAACATTCATCAACATCAAAATTTCAGATTGCACATAAGAGTGGCAGGAAATGAAACGTTCCTTATTAAGGATTTCAGCTAGAGTCTGTAGTTCTAAGTCTACCCTTGGCGCTTTCCCTTTTCCTTTTTTACCACTTGAATTATAAGTTTTCCAAGCCAAGTCATATTCTTTTGCACGTTGAAAATAATCTGTAAAAACCTGTTCCACACCCATTCTTGTTTGAGGAAAACGAGTAGGGTTGGTAATTCCCCAGTTGGCTTGTTTCACATTTTCACCTAAAGCAAATTTAATGAATTTTGGTTGGTCTTTGTAAAGCATTTCTTCTGCAGAAGCGCCCCATTTCCATTTTACAATGGCAGAGCGTCCTCCGATAGGATTAGCAGAGCCATGCAATAATTGCGAAGTTGTTACACCACCAGCTAAATCTCTATAGATATTAACGTCTTCGGAATTGACTACATCCTCAATTGTTACTTCAGCACTGGAGTTGTGTCCCCCTTCATTGACACCTCTTGAAATGGCTATGTGGGAATGTTCATCGATTATTCCGCTGGTCAAATGTTTGCCTTTTGCATCTAAAACTGTGGCGGAAGCATCAGAAAGGTTTTTGCCGATAGCAGCAATTTTTCCATTTTTGATTAAAACATCTGTTTCTTCTAATACACCTTCTTTTTCATTGGTCCAAACCGTGGCATTTTTGAATAAAAGTGTCTGTTGTGTTGCTTTTTTTACCGTCCCGAAGGCAACATTTGGAAATGTTGTAGGGAGGATCATATTGTTTTTTTCAATTTTTGAAGAATCAACCGCTTTTGCAAAAGGAGCCGTTTTTACAGCGCTCCATTTCACTTCATTTCCATTGAATAAAATTGCTTTTCCAGAAATTTTCTCAATATCGTCTATGTATCCTGTTGCTCTTGTAAAGCTGGTTTTTGTAGAATCATTGGGTTTGATTATTATTGAAATCCAGTTATTAGCAATAGTAAGTTTAGACTTTATTTTTTTAGCATCAACACTTGTGATTTCTGATTTTGGTGCAGCTATGTCGCCGTCAAGAGTCCATTTGTATTTGGTGTTATTGACCGTTAAGTCATACTTACCACGAATGTCTTTAACCATAATATCATTGATGACATACTTACTTCCTTGAACCCAGTTTTCGTAAACGATGGTTTTTTCTTCGAATATTTCTCCGGAGGTGATCACAAAATTAGCTAGACTTCCGGTTTTTAAACTTCCAATTTCGTTGCTTTTTCCTAAAATTGATGCTGGAATTGTTGTCAGTGCTTCTAATGCTTTGGTTGTATCAAAACCATATTTAATGGCTCTTAGAAGATTGGTTCTGAAATCTTCCACCTTCTTTAATTTGTCTGTCGTCAAGGCGAAAACAATACCGTTATCAGACAAAACCTTTAGATTAGTAGGGGCTTGATTCCAGAAACGCAAATCTTTCAATTCCATTTGATTGGCTTGGTACGGATCAGACACATCATAAGCTTCAGGGAAATTGATTGGAATAATAAATTTAGAATTTGTTTTTTTTATTTCTTCAATTCTTTCAAATTCATTTCCTATGCCTTTCAATACATAGTTCAATCCAAATTCTTTTGCTATTTTAGAAGCTCTAACACTATTTAATTTATCCTCCGAAGCAAAAATTTGAACTAATTTTTCATTATTTGATAAGGCTTCTAATGATAAATCTTTGGTTGCAGCATTCCCTTTTTTGTACCAATCTAAATCAAAGTACATTTGGCGTAATAAGGCCATCATTCCCATTAATGAGCTAGGATAGGATTGATTTGTAGTGGCACTTTTTGTAAATGCAAAGTGATTAGTGATTTTGTCAGATAATAATTGTGTGCTTTTATCAGCGTTGTTCAAAGCGATTAACATTCCGGATCCTTGGGCAATTCCATCCGGAACGTGAGTACCTACAACACCAAATCCTGCTTTTAACAACTCCTCTGCTTTAGTTGGGTCGTATTTAAAACTTTCATATCCATTTACTTCTGAGCGAATACTTTCATTCCAATAATATCCTACTCTTTTAGTATCGTACAAAGGATTTCTTTCCGTACTTGTTATTTCTTTTGGTTTTTCAATTCCAAAACTGGTATAAATGTCAATAAAGGAAGGATATATTGATTTTCCTTCCAGATTAATAGTAACGCAATTTTTAGGAATAGTAATGGTAGCACCGGCACCAATTACTTTTCCGTTTTGAATTAATAAAGTGCCTTTTTCAATAATTTGTGTTGGGGTAACATAAATTTTGGCATTGGTAAAAGCAGTGAAATTGGTGTTTTTGTTTTGAACACTTTCGTTATTAGGAAAGTATTCCTGAGCATAGGTTTTTGGTACCAAAAAACTCAAACAGAGTAGGAGTAGGATTTTTTTCATAGTGTGGTTTCTAATTATTTTCTAAAAGTAGAAAAATGTTAATATTATACCTTCACTTTTTTTAATTTTAACATTTTGTTTTCGCGAAAAATGTATCGTATAGAGCTGTATACCAAAGTATTTTGAGTGTCTTTTTGATGAAATTTTTGCTGTTCATTATTTTATTGGAATTTATGTAAGATTTATAATAACAATAAGAAAAGTTTCATTAATTTTAGAATCAAATAAAAACAGATGCTAGTTAAAGTTTTTGGAAGTGCAGTTTTTGGAGTTGAAGCCACAACAATTACCGTTGAGGTAAATATTGATAAAGGGATTGGATACCATTTAGTTGGATTGCCAGATAATGCTATTAAAGAAAGCAGTTACCGTATTGCGGCTGCGCTTAAAAACAATGGCTATGCGATGCCCGGCAAAAAAATCACCATCAATATGGCTCCTGCGGATTTACGTAAAGAAGGCTCTGCGTATGACCTGACTTTGACAATTGGTATTCTGGTAGCCTCTGGGCAGATTAAAGCCGATGAAATTGACCAGTATGTAATCATGGGAGAGCTTTCGCTTGACGGAGGTTTGCAACCCATTCGTGGCGCTTTGCCGATTGCTATCAAAGCAAAAGAAGAGGGTTTTAAAGGTTTTTTTCTTCCAAAGCAAAATGTGAAAGAAGCAGCAATTGTTGCAGGATTAAATGTGTATGGAATAGAAAACATACAGGAAGTAATTGACTTTCTAGAAGGAAAAGGGACTTTGGAACCAACAACAATCGATACTAGAGCCGAATTTTATAAAACATTAGACTTTCCTGAATTTGATTTTAGTGATGTCAAGGGGCAGGAGTCTATAAAAAGATGTATGGAAATTGCGGCTGCCGGCGGGCATAATATTATCTTGATTGGTCCACCGGGTGCCGGAAAAACCATGTTAGCTAAGCGACTGCCCAGTATTTTGCCTCCCATGACGTTGCGTGAAGCATTAGAAACCACAAAAATTCACAGTGTTGCCGGAAAATTGAAGGAAGTAGGTTTGATGAATCAGCGTCCGTTTCGTAGCCCGCACCATACTATTTCGAATGTGGCGCTTGTTGGCGGCGGCAGTTATCCGCAACCCGGCGAAATTTCAATGGCGCACAATGGCGTTTTGTTTCTGGATGAATTGCCGGAATTTAAACGCGATGTTCTGGAAGTGATGCGCCAACCACTGGAAGATCGAGAAGTGACTATTTCCAGAGCTAAATTTACAGTTACTTATCCATCCTCGTTTATGCTGGTGGCAAGTATGAATCCGAGTCCAAGTGGTTTTTTCAACGATCCGGATTCGCCACAAACTTCTTCACCACATGAAATGCAACGGTATTTGAGTAAAATCTCAGGACCTTTATTAGATAGAATTGATATTCATATCGAAGTGACACCAGTCCCTTTCGAAAAATTATCGGATGATCAAAAAGCAGAAAGTAGTGTAGACATTCGCAAAAGAGTGACAGCGGCTCGAGAAATTCAAACCGAACGCTTTGAGCAAATGGAAAATATCCATTACAATGCCCAAATGAATACCAAACACATTCGGGAATATTGTGCCTTGGACGATGTTTCAAAACAATTATTGAAAACAGCGATGGAACGATTAAATTTATCGGCTCGAGCCTATGATCGTATTTTGAAGGTTGCACGCACGATCGCTGATCTTGATGCGGCTCCAATAGTGGTTTCCAGCCACATTGCTGAAGCAATTCAGTATAGAAGTTTGGATCGTGATGGGTGGTTGGGCTAAAATAGATTTCAGATGTTTCACGGCTGCAAAAATGAGAATACCTTCGCGCTAGCGGGGGAAAAAGAAAAGAATAGAAATAAATAAGTTAAAAAAGAGATTTCGATAGAAATCTCTTTTATTTTTGCCAAATGTTAGAAATTCTTTACCAAGACGAATATATTATAGCAATTAATAAACCAAGTGGCTTGTTGGTTCACAAATCATTCTATGCGCGTGATGCAAAAGTTTTTGCTATTCAAGAATTGAGAAATCAAATAGGAGGGCGACACGTTTATCCTATTCATCGGTTAGATCGCAAAACATCTGGTGTCTTGTTATTTGCGTTGGATAAAAAGGTTTTAAAAATTATGAATGATCGTTTTGCCACACGCGAAGTCGAAAAAAAGTATTTAGCAATTTTACGTGGTTGGTCACCCGAAGAACTAACGATTGATTATGATTTAACCAATAATGATGGTGTTATACAAAATGCAATAACCTACTTTCATCGATTGCAAACTACCGAAATTGAGTTAGAATTTAACAATCAACCAACGTCACGATATTGTTTGGTAGAAGCGATTCCTGAAACTGGACGTATGCATCAATTACGAAAACATTTCAAACATATTTTTCATCCCATTTTAGGAAGTCGGCCACATGGTTGTAACAAGCAAAATAAATTATGGTTGGAGAATTTTGAACTGAAAGGAATGATGCTTCATGCACATCAGTTAATTTTTAATCATCCAATAACAAATGAACAACTAATCTTGAATGCAAAGATTAATGAAGAGTTTAGCAGAGTAGGTACTATTCTTAAGCTAGATTTGAATACGTATGAAATCGCCATGACAGAAGCTGTCGCAAACACCAATGAAGATCTGGCGATACCATATTCCTATAAAAAACAAATATTATCTACATATGAATAGAATACTTATTTGTAAAATAAAGCTTTAAATTATTGTTGTATTTGGAAACAACAGTTTTCAGTGTAAAGTGGAGCAGAGTTGGGGTTTTTGATCAACAATTTTTAATTTCAGATGTTTATCACAACGTTCCACAAAATCTCGGATTTTGAGGAAGTGCCTTTCGGTTTTTAACCGATTTTGTTTTTTGAATCTTTGAATTTTAAGATCAGTCGGAGACTGAAAAACACATACTCAAAGTCGGAGACTTTGCGCAGCGCGCAGCGGGAAACGAGCTCGACTTTGTTTTTCAAAGAGTTGAATACAAAATGCTATGATAAAAATAAAAACGATCTAAATAGCCCCGATAGAAATGAAAATCCTTGTTAGGGCTGGTGTTCAGCCCTAATAAGGATTTTAATGTATAGCGGGAAATACGTTCTTAAAAAACGAACTCGTTCTGCTCCTAAAAAAAATGTATTTTCTTAAACTATTATTTAGTTTAACGTCGATCATTATTTTGACTCGGGCGTCTTGGACCAAAACTGTTATTGCTGGTGCGGTTTGTGGTGTTGTGTTCTTAGTAGTTGGAATTCTGATAAATACCGGAGAGTTTACATAAGCGTAAGTAAGATAAATTTCAGACCGTTTTTATAATTGGATAATAATTTTATATTTTAAATTTTTGACCATTATTGTAAATACTCATTTCCAGACTTTCTATGGATATAAGATTATTTGTACCTGACTTTTGAATCCCTTTTGGATTTTTGATTACGATAACTTCGCTTTCTCCTGTAATTTCTATAGTTTTATTTTGAACAATGATAGCTGTGGCTTCATCAATTCCTATTCCGACGTGAGAAGGGAATTCTACCATAGCAGATAATAAACGGTTGTATCGACTTCTTTTTAGAAAATGCTGATCAATAATCACGTTTTTCATTAAGCCTAAACCCTCTGTTGTTTCGAGATTATTGTGGCGTATGTTGTCAAAAGTTCCAGTATATACCGGATTTAATTTTTGATTTCCGGTGATCATGTGTTCGCACATTACCGCTGCTCCAGCACTTGTTCCGGCAACGGTACTTCCGTTTTTGTAGGCTTGATGAATGGCTGTTTTAATGGGAGTGTTTTTGACGATATCCATGAATCGGGTTTGGTCGCCTCCACTTATAAAAATGAGTTTTGCCTTTTGAAGAGAGTCAATCCATTTTGGATTAGTTGCGGTTTTTTTATCAAAATTGAGCATCACTATGGGATTTGACGTTAGCCTTTTTAGCTGATCATTGAAGTAAATGTAGGCACTGTCTGGCTCTTCGCTGGACATGGGTAATACGACGATATAATCTTTTGCTTCTAATTTAGAAAGGGACAATAAACAGGTCATCAGTTTATCTGATCTGTTTCCACCGCCAATGATAAATAAGGTTCCTTTTGGAGTTTGAGCTTGAATGGAACAAAAGGCCAATAATAGAAAAATTATAAAATGAAATTTAGAAATTGAAATAGATTTGTTCATGGTTTTAGGTGTTTTATAATTATTTTGATTGCTTTTTTGTATTTAATTTTTTTCCATTTTAATAAACTTACCCGTAAAATTCGGAACTGATTTTTGCTCGTTATAAACTAGTTTTCCATTTACCCATACGCTCTGTATTCCTGTGGAAAGAGCCGTAGGATTGCTTACTGTGGCATTATCCATTATAGTATTAGGATCAAACAAGACTAAGTCGGCAAAGTAACCTGGGGCAATGAGTCCGCGATTTTTTATGCCTACGTTTTCTGCAGATAAGCTAGTCATCTTTTGTATGGCCGTTTCTAGTGGTATCAGTTTTTGCTCACGGACATAGCGACCCAGCACTCGGGAGAAAGAACCATGTCCACGAGGATGTCCACCCATCGACCCATCAGAACAGACGTTGCTAAAAGGCCACTTGAGGAAATTGCTGATGTCAGTTTCACTCATTGATTTTGCCACAATAGTTCCATCCTGACCGATTGCTGATGTCTCGCGAATGATGCGCAAGAGCGCCTGCGCAGCAGTTTCATTATTTATTGCAGCAATTTCGGTCACCGTTTTTCCTTGCCAAGTAGGACTTGGTGCGTAACGGACCATTACTGAATTAGCAGGATCAAACAATTCTTGTGTTGCAAATTCAGCACTGGCGAGATTGTCAAAATCTTTCTCTGGAAATAAAACCCTCGGCGTAGAATTCCACATGGTATAAGGATATACATCGGCTGTGATATTGATACCTTCGAGTCGTGCCTGTTGTAATTTTTTAAGAATAAGACCAGAATTGCCCCATCTACTACGCATGGCAATTTTTAAATGAGAGATTTGAACAGGAATTTTTGCCTCTCTTCCAATATCAATAATTTCATCAATAGCTTCATCGAGATGCATATCTTCGCTGCGAATGTGGCTAATGTAACGCCCGCCTTTGGAGGCAGCTACTTTGGCAAGTTCAACTACTTCATCGCGACTACTGTAATAAGCTGCCTCGTATTCAAGTCCAGTGCTAAGTCCAAGCGAACCTTTATCCATCTCAGATGCTAGCAAAATTTTCATAGCATCAATTTCAAGAGTAGTAGCTTTTCTACCTACATCATCCTTCATTATTTTTTCGCGTAACCAAGCCTGTCCGGTGTATGTAGCGATATTTATACTTACGGGGATTTTTTTTATCGATGAAAGTATTGTGTCGATGGGTACTGATTCTCCATCTTGCCCTATTACAATAGTTGTAATACCTTGGTTTGTTGCTGCGATTCCTTCAGGTTTTTCATCAAGTCCTGAGGCATGATGACTATGGCTGTCAATAAAACCAGGAGCCAGTACTTTTCCTTTTCCGTCGGTAGTACTTTCATTCTTGAAAACCTTTAGTGATCCGATGTCTTGTATGCGATCATCCACAAGGCGAACATTAGCGGCATAAGCCGGAAGGCCCGTTCCATCAATTACTTTTATATTGGTAATAAGCTGGGTTTGTGGAAGTGCAATGGGTTTTTCTTCCCAAATATTCGGGATCAACTTGTTTGCATAAGAATTAGAAGAATTGTCAAGTATAATTAGTGTTTGATTTTTATCGATGTATCGAATGATGGCGGCATTGAAACCAACCCAATTGCCAGTATGTGCCACCGTTTTTCCAGGCTCTATTATGTCCCAGCCAAAACCATATTTAGTTTCGGCACCATTATTTAGTTTCCCGGATGTGATCGCTTCTGTGAAGCTTGATTTGTTTAAAATTTTTCCGGTGTAGAGTGCCTGATCCCATTTATATAGATCTTCTGCCGAAGCATATACATTGCCATCGCCAACTACGCCATCAAAACGAATCAGGTCATTAGACAATGATTTTCCTCCTTCATATCGCATACCAAAAACGCGTGATGGCGGATAGGATTTCATCTTCAAATGATAGACATAACTGTTGTTCATTTTAAGTGGAGCAGCTATATATTGCTGAAAAAATTTGTCGGACGTGCTACCAGAAACCATTTCCAGGACGGAGGCAAGTATGGCATAATTAGTATCGCAGTACTGCCATTTTTCTCCTGACTGAAAAACAAGATTTGGTTTTTTGAGGGCTAGTAATTCCAACAGCGATTTATTGCTGAGTGTATCGAGCAATGTCATGTCGCCTTTCGCTATTTCGAAATAATCGGGAAGTCCCGAAGTATGATTCATCAGTTGACGAATGCTGATGTTGTTGTATGGAAAGTTTGGTAAATATTTTTGTACAGATTCGTCATAATTCAATTTACCTTGTTCTTTTAATATCATAATCATCATCGAAAAGAACTGCTTGGAGACAGAAGCAAGGTTGAATGCTGAAGAATTATTTAAGGGAGTGTCATTTTTTGGGTCTGCATTGCCAAATGTTTTTTTATAAAGGATTTTTCCTTCTTTTCCAATCAATAGGCTGCCGTTAAAAAGTTGTCGTTGATGCAAATAATTCAGTACTGAATCAATATGAGCAATTTTTTTGGATTCTTGTGAAAAAATGATAATGGGAACAAGAAACAGTAGAAGAAATAACAGTTTTTTCATAATCAGTATCGAGTTTATTACAACATTTTTCATCTTTTTAGTTAAAAAATTACAATTAATTTCTATGGGATTAACTATCGAATTGATCCAAAATACAATTTATTTTTTAATACAAGACTTTTAAATTTAATACAAGACTAGCTTTCAAGTAGAAAAACTGATATTTAAAGAAAGTGAACATTATTTTTTCTATATTTTATTTTTTTTTGTAATTATTGGATTCTATTCCTCCAAGTTTAAAAGCCTGCATTGATTCTTTTCGAATGAGAAAATGATAAAAGTAATCAAAAAAACAGGATTCGATGTGAAATTAAAATAGCGTTTTGCAGTTTGTAAAAAAGCAAAAAACACAACCATTTCAGCCTCAATTCGTGGAGATGTTATAGAATGTCCACTTTCATCGGCATAGTCATAGAAAATGTATTGGATGTAAGGCATCCGATATCTTTTGGTTTAGGCAATAAATATTTCCGTTTTAAAACAAACAACAGAGATTATTCGCTTTAAAAAACATTTAATTCTGGTTTATGTTCCAAAAGAGTATAAGAGTTATGGTTTTGTAGAGCATAAAATTAAAAATAAATTAGAGAATACAGTCAGTTTTGCAATCGATTCAAAAAGAAAGGGATTTACATTATGACTGATTATTCTCTTGTTCTGAATTCTCACGGAAAAACGGAAATTTACTATTTAATAGTACTTTGTTTTTTGTTAAAAAATGTAAACGATATTTTCTTTTTTTTGTATGAATACCAAATTTTAATTTCATATTTTATTATTTTAACACGTGCTAACCTATATTTTATTTATTTTTTAAAAATGAGTATAATTTTTTAAGATTTTTATACCTTTTAAAAACAAATTATCACCTCCTTGTTTTGTATTATAAAGTTATGATTTTTAATGTTTTAGGCTTTATTGCTTAAATTTTTTCATTCAAAGCGATACTCTTTAACGCTTGGTAAATGATTTCCTATTTTAAATTTAATTCCTTCTCTTTTGATTATTATCAGTTATCAATTAATATTTTCTTAACTTATTTGTGTATATTTGTTAAAATTATAACAAATAACAACAGGTATTAACTAACTTATTTATTATTTATGAAAAATAGTCTACTCAAAGGCTTGATGGTGTTTCTAACGATGTTTTGTACTACTATGACCTATTCACAAGAGGTTTCTGGTAGAGTGTCGGATTCTAATGGTCCCCTTCCAGGAGCCACTATTTTAGTTAAAGGAACAACCAATGGCGTACTTACAGATATGGATGGAAAGTTTACGATTAAAAATGTTGGCTCTAATGCCGTTTTAATCTTTAGTTACATTGGATTAAAAACTCAGGAATTAAGTGTAGCAGGGATAAGTACCCTAAATTTAATTTTAAAAGAAGATTCGGCTGAGCTAAAAGAAGTTCTAGTAATTGGTTTTGGAAAACAATCCAAGCGTAAATTAACGGATAACATCGCTTCTATTTCTTCTGATCAAATTAATCAAATTCCAGTAGCAAATTTGCAAAATGCACTTGTTGGTAAAGCTGCGGGTGTCCAAATTACTCAAATAAATGGTAAAGTAGAAGGTGGTGTGAAAATGAGAATAAGAGGAATTTCTAGTATTTCTTCGTCTCAAGAGCCTTTATACGTAATCGATGGGTTGCCATTGATAAATGATAATGAAAGTACGGGAAGCGCCCCTATTAATCCTTTAATTTCATTAAATCCTAATGATATTGAATCTATTCAAATATTAAAAGATGCTTCATCTGCCGCCATTTACGGAGCTCGAGGAACGAATGGAGTTGTTTTGATTACAACTAAACAAGGGAAATCTGGGAAAACGAAAATCTCTTTGAACACCTCTGCAGGTTGGAGCGAAGCAACCAATAAAATGAGCTGGTTAAATACAGCACAATATACGGAGCTTTTTACCGAAGCTTCTGCAAATAGTTATGGAGCTGCGGATTTATGGTTAACGGAACCTGGAGGTGTTTTTGATCAACAGGGGAATGGTAAAAATTGGAGAATTAATGAAGTTGATACGGATTGGCAAGATTTAGCCTTGGTAAAAGGATCAGTTCAAGACCATACCTTTTCTATATCAGGAGGTGATGAAAAAACGGTATTCTTTATTTCAGGTGGTTATAATAACACGCAAGGAATTATTAGAGGGAACAGTATGGAGCGTTATTCTTATAGAGGGAATTTAGATCATAAAGTTTCCGATAGATTAAGAGTGGGACTTAATACGAGTTTAAGTAAAACAAATATTGCAAGAATTGGAGCAGATAATTCTTTTGCAACTCCATTGCAAGCGGTGGCACAATCCCCTTTATCTCCCGCTTATTTAGACGATGGGGTGACACCTAACAATCAATCTACCATCTATTATAATTTTTTAATGCAAGAATTCAATGGAAGTTGGGGAGTAAATATTTTTAGAACTTTAATGAATAGTTATTTGGAATATAAAATTTTGCCTGAATTGACTTTTAAAACAGAGTTAGGCTATGATAATAACAATCAAACGGAAGAATATTTTTCAGGAAGTCTGACGGAATCTGTTTCTACTAATGGTTATGCAGATGCCAATGCAGTTCAGTCAGATAAGTACAGTATTAATAATTATTTTACTTATGCTAAAACATTTAATGAGGATTATGACGTAGAGTTTGTTGGAGGAATGAGCTTTGAAGAAAGTTCTCGAAGCAGGCAATATGTTGCGGGAACAGGATTTCCGTCAGATGCGCTGCAAACTATAGAAAGTGCTTCTGAAATAATAGCTGGATCTTCAAGTAGAACAAAGTATAATTTTCTTTCCTATTTTGGTAGAGCTACTTTTTCATTTATGGATAAATACCTCTTAAAAGGAAGCATACGTTATGACGGTTCTTCGCGATTTGGAGTATCAAACCGATACGGAGTATTTCCTGCTGCTTCTGCAGGTTGGATTATTTCTGAAGAAGATTTTTTGAAAGACAGTGGTGTCATCAACTTATTAAAAGTTAGAGGAAGTTTTGGAGTAACGGGAAATGCAGGTATTGGCAACTTTGCTAGTTTAGGTCTTTTTGAAGGATCCTCCTATAATCAACGATCAGCAATTAATCCAGTTCAATTGGTAAATCAAGATTTAAAATGGGAAAAGACAAATCAATTTGATGTGGGAATTGATTTTGGAATATTGAATAGCAGAGTAAGCGGTGAAATTGATTATTACGTTAAAAAAACAAATGATCTTTTATTAAATGAACCACTTCCGGGAACTTCAGGCTGGAGTTCTTTAACTCGTAATGTAGGATCTTTGACTAATAAAGGGTTTGAATTTGTATTGAATACTACCAATATCAAAACAACTAATTTTAATTGGAAAACGTCTTTAAACCTTTCGACTTTAGATAATAAAGTGACTGCTTTGCCTGGTGGAGATATTGTAGCTGGACATAATATTGTTAGGGTAGGTGAAACCATTTCCTCTTTTTATATAGTGGAATATGCTGGGGTTGACCCCGCAAATGGAGATGCTTTATTTTATCGAAATACGGCAAATCCAGATGGTAGTTTAGATAAATCAACAACTAATAATTATAGTGAAGCACAAAGAGTAATTTCAGGAAGTCCATATCCTACGTTTATGACAGGAATGACCAATACGGTATCTTTTAGAAATTTTGATTTTTCTTTTACTTTTCAAGGCGAATGGGGATCTTCTATGTATAATGAAGGTGGGAAATTCCAATCAGGGAATGCCCGATATGAAGACAATCAAACAACGGATCAGTTAAATAGATGGCAAAATCCGGGGGATATTACTATGGTACCTCAAGCCAGAATGTATTCTACAAACGGGCAACAAGCCTCAACACGTTATTTAGAAAAAACTGATTTTGTTCGATTAAGAAATTTATCTTTAGGATATACGCTTCCTAAAACACTCATTCAAAAATTGTCTGTCGACAGGGTACGACTTTACTTAACAGGAGTCAATCTGCTAACCTTTACTAATTATAGTGGATATGATCCAGAAGCCTCTTTTGATAATAATGGCGATTCTAATATTCAAAAAGGAATTGCATTTTATTCCGCTCCTCCTGCTAAAACAATTACTATTGGATTAAATATTGATCTATAAATAAAACATTTATGAAAAAGTATAACTACATAATAATTTTAATGTCATTACTTACTATCTTCTTTGTGGGTTGTGATGATAACTTGGATATTAAGCCGGAACAAGCCATTTCAAAAGAGGTAGCCATTTCAACTCCAGAGAACATACATAAGATTTTAATCAATGCTTACGGTGTTGCGAGGTCCAGTTCTAGTTATGGCGGTGGAATCGCACTAGCTTCAGAATTACTGGCCAATGATGGTGATCTTTATTGGAACGGAACTTATATTCAACCAGGAGAATATAATGAGAAAGCTATTTTAACGGACAATAGTTTTGTTGCAAGTATTTGGCTAAACGGATATGGAATTAGTAATCACGTTAATATCGTACTTGATAATTTAGCTGTAATCACCGACGTGACTGATAAAGATGTTACCGAAGGAGAAGCAAAATTTCTTAGAGGTCTGGTATATTTTGATTTGGCACGATTATTTGCGAAACCCTATGTTTCGGGATCCGTAAATAGTCAGCTTGGAGTTCCTATTGTTCTTAGAGGGGTGCTGGATCCTAGTCAGATTGAATTTCCTAAAAGGAACACTTTAGAAGAAGTATACACTCAGGTTATTGCGGATTTAAAAGATGCTTACACTTTGTTACCAGCATCGAATGATATTTTTGCAACAAAATACAGTGCAGCGGCACTTCTTGCTAGAGTTTATTTGCAAAAAGGAGACTATGCCAATGCCCGAAATATGGCTGATATCGTTATTAATGAAAGTCCCGCGACTTTAACGACTACTTTTGCACAAGCATTTAATAATTTAGAAAATTCAAATGAAGATTTATTTGCTTGGCAAATAACGAGTCAGGATGCTAGCTCTAATGATTTTAATGTGTTTTGGGCCGGTTCCGCTTTTGGAGGTCGCGTGGGAAATCCAGATGTGGAAATTTTATCACAGCATTGGGATATTTATGATGATCCGAATGATAAGAGAGCCGATTTCTTTTACAAAGCAAAATGGTGGTGTACAACAAAATGGAAAAGCCAATTTGCGAATATACCAATGCTACGTCTAGCTGAAATGTATTTAACAAGGGCTGAGTCTAATTTTAGACTAGGAACGGTTACAGGGCTTTCTCCTGTTAAAGATGTTAATATACTACGCCAACGTTCGGGTGCAGCTCTATTTATCACTGTTGATTTGGCTACTATTTTAATGGAAAGAAAAAGAGAATTATCTTTTGAAGGATTTGCTTTATTTGATGCAAAACGATTAAAACAAAATATTGGATCTCTTCCTTACGATGCCAATAATTTAATTTTACCTATTCCGAGAAGAGAAATAGATGTAAATAAAAACTTAACTCAAAATGATGGGTATTAAATAAAAATTTAGTTTTAAAGTTAAAAAGGAGTTCTGTTTGTATAGCAGAGCTCCTTTTTTTACGTTTAAAAATTTAAATTAATTGGATCAAGTATTGTGTTTTGAATGCTAATATAAAATTAACTATTAATAGAAATAAATATCATTCAGCCATTCTTTTAATAAAAGTTCTTTAAACATTTTCTGATTTTGCAGAATTTTTATAAATAGTTATTGTCTTATAAGAAAAACAATCTGCTGATGGTCAATGATAGCTGTGCTTTTGGATATAGTTGAAACCAACAAGAGTAGTTTTGAGCCCCGATTAAGCGGTTTGAATAGCCCCATTGCAAATCCGCCTATCGGGGTTTTAAGATCAGTCGGAGACTGAAAAACACATACTCAAAGTCGGAGACTTTGCGTAACGGGCAGCGGGAAAAGAGCTCGATTTTGTTTTTCAAAGAGTTGAATACAAAATGCTATGATAAAAATAAAAACGATCTAAATAGCCCCGATAGAAATGAAAATCCTTGTTAGGGCTGGTGTTCAGCCCTAATAAGGATTTTAATGTATAGCGGGAAATACGTTCTTAAAAAACGAACTCGTTCTGCTCCTAAAAAAAAAGTATTTTCTTAGTTGTTATCTATTAGAACGTCTGTCGTTATTTTGACTCGGGCGTCTTGGACCAAAACTGTTATTGCTGGTGCGGTTTGTGGTCTCTGTTTTTGGTTTTCGCGGAGTTGAATCGCGTTGTTGTCTTCCTTGTCCTTGTTTGATAGGTTCTTTGGAAGCGTTAGGATCTGGCTCGAAACCTTTGATGTTTTCTTTAGGTAATTTCAAACCCACTAATTTTTCTATATCACGTAAAAAGACTGTTTCGTCCGGACTGAATAATGAAATAGCTTCTCCATTAGCTCCAGCTCTTCCTGTACGGCCTATGCGGTGAACGTAATCTTCTGGAATGTTGGGTAATTCAAAATTGACCACATGTGGTAATAATGGTATATCCAGACCTCTGGCCGCAATATCTGTAGCGACCAACGCGGTCAGGCTTCCGTCTTTGAAGCCCGCCAAGGCTTTGGTACGTGCGCCCTGGCCTTTATTTCCGTGAATAGCAGCTGCTTTAATTCCGGCACTAATCATGCTTTCCGTCAGCTTATTAGCACCTTGTTTCGTACGGGTGAAAACCAAAATTTGTTTCCAGTTTCCCTCTGTAATCAATTTAATGATGAGTTCTGTTTTTTTCTCTTTGGCAACAGGATACACTATTTGAGTAATAGCATCCACGGTTGTATTTTCTGGGGTTGCTTCCACATGAACGGGATGATGCAAAATGCCCATGGCCAATTTCTTTATATCTGTTGAAAAGGTTGCCGAAAACATCAAATTTTGCCTTTTTGCAGGTAATACTTTTATAATGCGCTCAATGTCTCGCACAAAACCCATATCTAGCATGCGATCCGCTTCATCTAAAACTAAGATTTCAACTTTGGCAAGCGATATTAATCCTTGGTTTTGCAAATCGATTAACCGACCTGGTGTGGCGACTAAAATATCGACACCCTGACGCAGTTGGGTAACTTGTGGATTCTGGTTTACACCTCCAAAAATAACGGTGCTTTTTAAGTCTAAAAATTCACTGTATTCTTTTATATTGGCTAATATTTGTGCGGCTAATTCTCTGGTTGGCGTTAATATTAAAGCACGAATGGGCCTTTGTCGCAACTGTTGCCCTTGCGATAATAATTGTAAAATAGGCAGTGTAAAACCAGCCGTTTTTCCTGTTCCCGTTTGTGCGGATGCTAATACATCTTTGCCTTCTAAAATGGGTGGAATTGCTTTTTGTTGTATTGGAGAAGGGGTTGTGTATCCTTTTTTGCTGATGGCTTTAAGTAAAGCATCCGATAAGCCTAATGAGTTAAATGACATAAATGGTGTTTATGAAGCAAACACTATTATTTAGTTTACTCCTTTAATTTGGCGCAAAGGTACTGCTAATTTCCCTGTTATGGTTTTATTGTTTAACTTTGTTTACTTAAAGCAAGTACGTTATTTTTAATCCGTTCCTATACTAAAGCTTTGGTGGTACCAATTATCTAAGTTAAAAAAGGAAAATAATGTAAAGTTCAGTATTCATATTAGACTAAACACTTTTTTAATTAATTCCTACAAAAGTATCGCCTTGAGTAATATCTCCAGATTGATACCCTTTCATAAACCAGACTTTCCGTTGTGCGGAACTTCCGTGTGTAAAGGATTCCGGAACAATGTGTCCTTGAATTTTAGCTTGAATCGCATCATCACCAACTGCATGTGCTGCACTTAAAGCTTCATCAATATCACCTTCCTCCTGTAAATCATTCATTTTTTGATTGTAATGTGTTCATACGCCCGCATAAAAATCAGCTTGCAAATCCGCTATCGGATTAGATTACTTGTCAAAATTTCTTTTGACAGGATTTAAGTCTTTAGAAAACAATCTGTTTAGCTTTTTGTCATGTACTTAAATAAAATGTACATAAATTAAAAGAAAAATAGTTGGCTACAGTATCCATTTAGCAATTGTTTCCTCAATGACTCCTTTGACTATAGGTTTTGAAATATAATCATTCATTCCTGCAGCGAGACATTTTTCTTTCTCTTCTTTTTCGGTGCCCGCAGTTATTGCAATAATAGGCAGGTTTTTACCCGAACTCAAGCTTCTTATTATTTTTGTTGCTTCGTAACCATTCATTTCGGGCATTTGAATGTCCATAAAAATAAGATCAGGCCGGAGTATTTCAAATTTTTCGATAGCTTCTTTGCCGTTGACTATTTCGAAAATTATTGGATTTACAAATAAATTTTTGATAATGGTTTTAAGCAGTAACATGTTTACTTTGTTATCCTCTACAATCATAACGCTTAGTTTTTTAGCATTTTTGACGGTTGTAATGGGTATTTTTTTATCTAGATCTATTTCAGGATCAGTACTATTTTTTGGAGTTTCGTTGCTGGTTTTTAAATCTAAATCAAAATAAAAAGTACTTCCCAGTTCGATGGTGCTTTCCAGTTGCAGGGTACTGTTCATTATACCAAGTAATTGGTTTGAAATTGTCAGGCCTAATCCTGTTCCTCCATATTTTCTTGTCGTAGAACTGTCTTCTTGTGAAAAAGCCTGAAAAATTTTATATTTGTTTTTTTCTAATATTCCAATTCCTGTATCGATCACTGCAAATCGAATCTTAACATGCGACGCATCAATTTTTTCAATCACAGAAACATTTAATTTAATAGAACCTTTTTCTGTGAATTTTACAGCATTTGACAATAAATTAATTAAAATTTGTCTTAATCGGACAATGTCTATCCAAAAATATTCAGGAATTTCAGACGATATATTTAGTTTTAAACTTAGATTTTTTTGGTTGGATTCGTATAATATTAAATCAATAATCTGACCCAGAACATCTTTTACGTTATATTTTTCAATGTGTAAATCTAGTTTTCCGGCTTCAATCTTTGAAAAATCAAGAATGTCATTTACGATATCCAGCAAGGAATATGCGGATTGTTTTACTGTATTGATGTATTTTTCTTGGGTTGAGCCAAGTTGTGTTTTCATTAACAAATCTGTGAATCCAATAATCCCATTTAACGGTGTTCTTATTTCATGACTCATATTGGCCAAAAATTCTGATTTTGCTTTATTGGCAGCTTCTGCTAGTTCTTTTTCTTTGACTATGGTTTCGGTTTGTTTCCTTGCTGTAATATCAATAAAAATACCTTCCAAGAATGCAATTTTCCCATCTTTGTATATGGTATCACCAAATTCTTCCACCCATACAACCGTTTTGTTCTTGTGTATAATCCGGTAAACAATATGAATCGGAATTTTAGTATCTATTGCATTTTTTTGAGTAGCAATGGTTTTTAATTTGTCTTCGGGATGAATTAAATCAATAAAGGATAAATGGTTCGTTAGAAAATCATTTTTTGGATATCCGGTAAGCTTTTCAATCTCATCATTAATGTAGATCTTTGTGTTGTTTTCATCATAATTTGATAAATAAACGGTTCCTGGAATATTATTGGCTAATAATCTAAATTTCTCTTCACTTTCATATATCGCGGTCTCGTTCGTAATACGTTCTATTGATGAGGCTATGTTTCTAGCTAATGTTTGTAAAATATTGACCTCATCTTCGGACCAACATCTCTCATTTTGAGTATCATCAAATCCCAAAAAGCCATGAAACCTATTTTTGATAAAAATTGGAAAAAGGATTATTGCTACAACATCAAGATTTTCTAATTTATTCCTTAAGGAAGGATTCTCAATTTTTGAAATTATTGCATCGTAAACTTTGTTGTTTAAAAGCGGTATCAACAATTCTTCAAAAAACACATGTGGTAGATTTTGAAGTTTAATATTGTTTTCCGTTATTTTATGATTGTTAATTATCCATCTGTATTTTTGGCTAATAAAACCTGTATTACTATCATTTTCGTAGTAATACGCTCTATGGGATTTTGTAGTTTTACCCATAATAATGAGTACATCTGAGAAAATATCGTTGATGTCATTGCTGTTCAAAAATTTCTCTGTACAAAGTGCCATAGCAGATAAAAGTTCACTCTTGTATTCTAATTTCTTCTCTGTTTCATACCGACTGTGAGAAATCATAGTCAACGATATAATATCCGAGATGGTTCGGGCAAAAATAATGTCCTCGTTGTCCCAGTATCGTTGTGTTTTTACTGTTTCAAAGCTAATGGTTCCAGATAAGTCTCCATTTATGAAAATGGGAATGGCAAGTTGTGATTTGATATCGTTTTTTAAAAAATAGTCATTTATAAATTCAGATATTTCATATTTATTAAAAACATCAGGAGCACTGATTTGTGTTTTGTTTTTGATGGACTCAAAATAAATAGGATAATTTTTCTTTTCTAAAACGGAGCCCTTAGAATAAGAATTATGGTCCAAGTCATATAAATTTTCACAGGTAATTGTATCTTCGGTATATTTCCAATAACTTACCCGATTGCACTTTGATACTTTAGCAGCTAATTCAATTATTTGCATCACACTAACATCCAGGTTTTTGTAATTACTAAAGTTGGTTGTTGATAGTTTTTTTACAGCTTCATTGTATTCCTCTACTTTTTCCTGACGTATTTTAATATCGTTTTCTATGTCTTTAAACTTAGTGATATCTCTGGCAATACTAGAATAAGCTACCACTTCTCCAAATTCATTTCTCCGGATAATCACTTTCTGGGAAACCCACAATTCTTGCCCATCCTTTTTTATCAATGGAAATTCAATGGTAGAAAAATAATTTTCATTTATTAATAAATTCTGGTAGAGATCTTTGATACTGATAAGGTAATCTTCTCGTATAAATTCTGAATAATTTCGATTTATGATTTCATCTATTTTGTATCCCAAAGATTTAATAGTATAATCATTGACAAATATAAAATCTCCTTCATTATCGACTTCAAAAATTAGATCAATAGCATTTTCAATTAAATTTTTATATTGGTTTTGTATTTTAATTTCATTTGTTACATCCTGTCCTATCCCAATGATCAAATCATCTGAGAATTTTTTATCATTCCATTGAATGTGTTTGTATGCTCCATTTTTACATTTTACTTTGCTGGTAAACAACTGATCATCCTTAAAATTAATATGATACTCTTCACCATAAAATTCTTTGTCCTCAGTAACTTTCCAGTAGCCCAATCCCATAACTTCATTTACTGAATAACCTAAAATAGTCTTTACATTTTCACTGCAAAATACAATTTCTCCTTTTTTATTGGTAGCAAGAATGAGAGAGTTGCCTTTATTTACAATTTCATTAGTAAAACGTAGTTTATCAGTAATTTTTAATAAAGAGGTGTACCGTATGTAGTTTATAATTAGGATCATTAATGAGAAATTCGATAAAATAATGATTGATCGTAAGGGTATTATTTCAAAAAAATACAGTATAAATAAAAAGATAAATACGCACATAAGGAAAATCCAATATAGTTTGGTGGGTTTGATGATGGTATACGAAAAGAATAAAGCTAGTACAAAAGCGGCTATAGGTATGCTGTCAGAGGGTGTAAAAATCAAATTTATTGATATGTAACTAAAACAGATTACATACACTATCATAAATATTTTTCCCAGGTTTTGAAACACAACAGCTGATTTTTTGCTGATAAAATAGAGAATCAGTAAAAAAGTACCGATACCAAGATTTGAAATCAGTAAGCTTACAGGTCTTATTTTGAAAATTTCAAATAGGGTTTCAAGTACCGGAATTAGTATGCCCAAATATAAAAGATAACGCTGGTTTTCTATGTTTTTACTATCCTCTTCATTATAGTATTTAATAAAGGAATTGCTTAATAGTATTTTTATTTTAAAAATTTTACAGACTAGAAAAACAAATAAAACAGGAATTACAATCCACAAAAAATTATTGATTGCAAAAGAATTATAAACGCTGAATAAAATTGACTCTGAGTCAATGGTAAATAATAAGCTACAGTATAACACCATAGAAACTGTTTGTTAGGTTTAAAGACTAGATTTGGCTTTTTGTAAAAAATAAATATAAGATTATTTTTTACAAAAAGCCAAAATCAGCTTGTAATTATGCTCTGGCTTTTAGTAAAAAGCGGTTTTATTAGAACATTTGTTCCGGTTCTAGTGTAGTTTCAAAACCAATAATTTCACTATAAATCGCATAGTATAAAGAATACATAAAGGGTACTGTAAATACTATACCAATGCAACACCCAATGAGTCCCACTAATGTAGAAATTGCACCTACTACCAATAAACCCAGCAAAATAAGCGGTTGTTTTACCACGATTAGTATGCTTGATTTTAAAGCTTCAATAGCATTTAAGTTTCCAAAAATAATAAGTGGAATGGTCAGTATCGTGAATAATGTTATAGTTACTGTGATAATAAATCCGATGAAGGGTATTTGTGCATAGTCAATCAATGATGATAGTAAGGTGCTAAAAATTGAAATTAGTAAAGTAGCAATGAAGAGTTCTTTGAAATACGATATTTTATAGTATTCAAACATGGTTGATACATGAAATTCTTCATCTCTTTCAGCACAATACGCCATTTTGATTAAACCGGCGCTAATAGGACTAAATAAACTCGATAGTAAAACAGAAACCCCGGATACAATTAAAATAAAGTTTAAACTTAAATTTTCCGGTTGTAAATTTTCCGGTTTCATTTTTTCCAGTATCATGGCAGAATCAAAAAAGGCAACAAGTATTACTGATACAAAAACAATCAGCAGTATAAAAAACACAAAAATAATTAAACCGGCATAAATCGCAATTTTTTTATAATTTTCAAAAGCATGGTTAAAAACGATTCCAAAATCTAAAGGATATCCATTTTTTTCTATTTCGTGTATTCGGTTTTGTGTAGTTTTCAACATTTGTTGGTCGTTTTAGTGGGTTAATTATTCTGTTATTTTTCAAAATAAACGTATTCAAAAGGAACTCTGAATCGTTTTCCGTACACTCCTTTTCCGCTACCCAGTAGCATATTAATTTCGGATGATGCCGGTAAATGTAATATTTTTATTCGTAGCGAATCAAAACCTTCCATTTGGCACGTATCATAGTTTATGGCAGTCATGCTGATCACGAAATTTTGTGCCGCAAGTCTGGCACTTTTATGGGCTACAATGTGCATGTCACTTTGTCTTACCTGTCTATATATGGGTTTGAATAACCCAATGAATTGAAATGCAATAAATTTGATTATTCCAATAATTCCTGTGATATCAAATTAAAACAACGGAACGATTTTTTGATAATGATGAAAAGCAAATTGTTCTCTTTTTGAATATTCTGCTTCCAGCTTGTCGCCATATTGTGGCTAAGTAAATACACTTTTTTACTTTTTTCGCACAATAGTTTCATTTATAAAAACCCGAACTGAGCGTCGGTATTTTATGGATGTACTGACGGTTTTTTCATGGGTTACATCCATTTTAATATTTTTTGAAAGGTCTTTAATTTGTCTTTGTAAGGTGCATACCGAAGGGGTAAATCCAGCCATGTCCCCCTTTTTACAATGGCTTTTTTATGCGAAAAAGTATCAAAACTCCGTTTTCCGTGATAGGCTCCCATTCCTGAAGTACCAACACCGCCAAAAGGCAAGCGATTATTCGCTAAATGGATTACGGTATCATTGATACAGCCACCGCCAAAAGAATATTTTTGTAAAACTTCTGCAATAAAAGATTTGTTTTGAGAGAATAAATACAAGGATAATGGTTTTTCGAAACTTAAAATTATTTTTTCAATATCTGCCTCTGAATGGTATGAGAGTATAGGAAGTATGGGGCCGAAAATTTCTTCGGTCATCACCGGACTGTCCATTTTTGGCTCGTCCAATAGCGTAGGAGCAAGGAATAAAGTGTCTTTATTGTATTGACCTCCAAAAAGTATTTTTTGGTTTTCCAATAGATGCAATTGGCGTTGCCAGTTTTTCAAATTGATAATTCTGGCGTAATCAGGGGATTCTTCCGGATTTGGACCTAGTGCCTTTTCAATTTCCAGAATTAGTAAAGTTATGAAAGTAGCTTTCATTTTATGGTGCACCACTATGTAATCAGGGGCAACACATGTTTGTCCGGCATTTATAATTTTTCCCCAGACAATGCGGCGGGCACTCAATTCTAAATTGGCAGTTTCATCAACAATACAAGGACTTTTCCCGCCTAATTCCAGCGTAACTGGAGTTAGGTTTTCGGCTGCAGCTTTTGCTACAATTCTGCCAACGGCAACACTTCCTGTAAAAAAAATATAATCCCAACGTTTTTTTAATAATTCCTGAGCAACAGTCGCGTCTCCGGTAATGACGACGACATCTTTTACAGGGAAAGTTTCATTTATAATTTTCGCTATTATAGTAGACGTATTTGGGGTAAGTTCAGAGGGTTTTAGGGTTACTTTATTTCCGGCAGCAACAGCAGCAATCAGAGGGCATAAGGCCAATTGAAACGGATAATTCCAAGGCGAAAGGATCAATACATTTCCGTAAGGCTCACTATATATGTAATCTGACGATGGAAAATTCAAAAAAGAAGCGAGAACTTTTTTGGGTTTAGCCCAAGAATCAATGTTTTTAATGGTTTCTTTTAAATCACTTATGACATAATTTGTTTCTGTTAAAACGGCCTCAAAGGCTGGTTTTTTAAAATCATCGTAAAGCGCTTTAATAATTGCTTGTTCCTGTTTTATGATGGTATGCAATAGTTTTTTTAAAGATTCTTTTCGGTAGTCTACACTATTTTCATTTTTCATATTATGATTTTAAAGGTACAGATTTATTATTTTAACCCAAGTCGGTAGCCTACATAAAAATCAGCTTGTTTACTGTCGCTGGCCAAAGCAGTCACTATAGAACTGGATCCCATATAAAAGCCATACACTCTTAACCCGACACCACCAGTAATTCCGGAAATTTCGTTATCTGACCAAGAGGAATAAATTTCATAATTTTTCAAAGAAAATCGAGGTGTAATAGAAACCACATTTTGTGTTGTCACCTGATTATCGCTGGTGTCATCCTTTAATTTTTGTTGTGTGTAAAGCGCAACAAAAAATTTAGGTATTACTTTTATATCTGCATAGGCGGAGAAAACAGTAGGTAAGGTTACTTTGAAGTTTTTGCTGGATGTGGTTTTAGTTAAGTATCCGTCGTTTACTAAAATGGTTTCTACTTCCTTTAAAGTAGTAGTGTTTTGAAATTGGCTTAATGCCAAACCATTTGGGTTAGAAAAAGTAGACTGTATGTTTAATGCATAATTAGTAGAGGAATTTGCATCATCCTTGAAGGTCATCGTACCAATATTTCGCACTGCGATACCCGCATTTATTTTGTAACCGTCTTGGTCTTTCCATTGGTAATTTACACCAAAATCAGCTGCAACTCCGTTTAGTTTTCCAAAAACGGATTCAGAGTAATTATTAAAATCAGTAAAACCATCATTGAAGTTCCCGGAATACGCAATATTCATTGACGCTTGAGTATTATTTAAATACGCTTCGGCACCAATAGTATTAATGGTTCCCTGAAATTGATCCAGGCCTAAGTTGGTGTACGAGCCTGGAAATAATAATTTCAAGGTAGCACCCGCATTAAATTTATGGTTTTCATTTTCAAATACGTTTCTGGCTGCTGAAATTCCTATTTCTCCCCAGCTTGTTCCATTTAAACGTTGGTTGTAATCATTGCTTATTGATGAAGAACCAATAAGATTTCCGGTATTGATCGCCGCACCAAGTTGTGGGTCAATATCAATTAAATTTAATTTTGCAGCAGCTTTTGTAGTAAAACCAAAAGCCCATTTATCCATTTTCATAGCAAAACCTGGGCCGTATATTTCAGCATCTACGCGCATATTTACAGGGGTATTTCCTGTAAATAACAAATTTTCTAAGTTTTCACCATTAACAATATCACTAAATCCTATTTTATTATTAGAAGCATTTACGCTGGCCGAAAAAATATTTATTTCATATTTTGAACTTAAATTAGACAGTTCCGCAGGATTCATACCGGCATTAAGTATTCCGACTCTAGTAGACATATTGATTCCTGAAAAATGGTCTTGAGCGGTCATGTTTAAGAACGAAATGAAACAAAAAATAATAGGTAGTTTTTTCATACAATTTGTTTTTGTGAATATTTATTATTGAGTTATTGAAAGGTTGAAAGTAAAATACTGTTTTTTAGTATTAAATGGCATTCCAGATCACATCATTTGGAGCAGGAGCAATTATTTTTATATTTTCCTTTGTAACAGGATGGATGAACATTAATTTTCTAGCATGCAAATGGATTCCTCCGTCCGGATTGCTTCGGTCAAAACCATATTTTAAATCCCCTTTTATAGGTAATCCAATCGCTGAAAGTTGAGCCCTTATTTGATGGTGTCTTCCAGTATGAAGATTGATCTCAAGCGCATAGTAGTTGTTTAGTTCTTTGATAATTGTATACTCTAAACTGGCTAATTTGCTTTCAGGGACTTCTTTTTCGTGCGCTTTTGAACTATTGTTTTTTTCGTTTCTTTTTAAATAATGAACGAGTGTATCAGTGGGCTTGGCAGGTTTGTTTTTGACAATGGCCCAATATGTTTTTTGAGTTTCACGGGTACTGAATAATTCATTCATTCGAGTCAGAGCTTTACTGGTTCGGGCAAATACAACTATTCCGGTTGTTGGCCGATCTAAGCGATGTACAACACCCAGGAAAACCTCCCCGGGTTTGTTGTATTTGTCTTTGATGTATTCTTTAACCACATCTGATAAGGGTTTATCACCCGTTTTGTCCCCTTGAACAATATCTCCTACACGTTTGTTAATTACAATAAGATGATTGTCTTCGTGAAGGATTTGAAGGTTGTTTTTAGTAGAAATTATTTTCATTTGGATTTTTAGATTGTTGGATTTCCAATACTCTTAGAGTATTCGACAATAATCAAATTCTCTTAAAGGCTACTCATCTAAGAAGTCAAATTTAATATTGTTCATTTGCATTAGGGAAATCACTTGATTTTACATCTGCAACATATTGGCCAATGGCCGTTGTCATTCCGTCATATAAATTCATATACCTTCTTAAGAAACGAGGACTGAATTCGTTGTTCATTCCTAACATATCATGAATTACTAATACTTGTCCGTCAACACCACCCCCAGCACCAATACCAATAACTGGAATCGAGATGCTTTGGGCTACTTTTTCGGCTAGATGAGCTGGAATTTTTTCTAAAACTAAGGCAAAACAGCCTAGTATTTCTAGTAATTTAGCATCTTCGATTAACTTATGTGCTTCTTCCTCTTCTTTGGCACGAACGGTGTAGGTTCCAAATTTATAAATGGATTGTGGTGTTAAACCTAGATGTCCCATAACTGGAATTCCGGCGTTTAATATTTTCTTGATAGAGTCTTTAATTTCTTTACCACCTTCTAGTTTTACGGCATGACCACCGCTTTCTTTCATGATTCGGATGGCAGAGCGCAAGGCTTCTTTAGGATCGGATTGGTAACTTCCAAAGGGTAAATCCACCACTACCAAAGCTCTTTCAATGGCTCTTACCACAGAGGAGGCGTGATAAATCATTTGATCCAGCGTAATAGGTAATGTAGTTTCATGACCAGCCATAACATTTGAAGCGGAGTCTCCCACTAATATTACATCAACTCCTGCCGTATCAACGATTTTTGCCATGGTGTAATCGTATGCGGTGAGCATCGAAATTTTTTCTCCATTAGCCTTCATTTCAATCAATGACTTTGTTGTAATTCTTTTATAATCTTTTTTTGCGACAGACATATTTCATTTTTTGAGAGTGTAAAGGTACTAAAATGTATAATTTTAGGTTGAAAATGTAGCACTTATATTATATCGGATACAAATTAATCAAAAAAGTAATCATACGAAAAATTCTAGTACTGACTTTATTGCTCTCCTCAGTATATTAGTAGGCTCAATATCAAGAAGTTCAAAGCGTAATTGATACTTTTTTTCAAGCCTTCCATGCCAGAGATTCACCTCAATTGCATTTACTTTGTGATGATACAAAGATATTGCAATCCATTGCTGAGAATGAAAAAGGCACTTTGCTTTCTCATGAAAAACCAGAGGGCATTTTATAAATCTATAGCTTAAAATTTCAAGAAAAAATTCTCAGGTATTCCATTCAAATAAACGGAGCCATGGAGCATGTCTGGACAACGTATGAGTTTTATGTTAATGGTACACTAAGTCATACTGAGGTAAATACGTTTACACTTTTCAAAAAACACAACCACTGGAAAATTATTTATCTTATTGACACTCGAAGAAAGTAGTTTGATGAGTTATTTTTAGAATATTCATTGTGTGTTACAAATAAGATAAAAATTAATTGTAATTTTTGGGTTCTGTAATTTTTTACTAATACATTTGCATTTTAAAAAAATAAATTTATGCAGTTGTATGAAAAATTGTCTCGGATTGGTTTTCTCAAAAATAGTTATGCCTTCAAATTCCTGTTTGTTGCATTTATAGGCATTCACATTCCATTAATTGGATTGTTATTTTTTGTGCTTTATGCAAGTAAAACAATTTCAGCCGATTCTATTTTAATTTTTGCGCTGATTATTACTTTATTAGCAACAGCGGTCACTTTATTTTTTTTAAAAAAACTAATTAAACCAATTGAGGTAGCTTCCAGGTCATTAATTGCCTATAGAAAAGACAGAACAATACCTTCTTTGCCAACTAATTTTTCGGATGAAGCAGGGTTGTTAATGAGTAATATTCAAGAATCAATAGCTGATAACGAAAATTTCATTACTGAAAAACAAGATTTAGTTTATTTGCTTTCGCATGATCTAAGAAATTTTGTAGGAAATTCAAAATCGGCCGCATTGCTTATTTTAGAAGAGGATTCTTCGGATTATATAAAAGAATTAGCGGAGTTAATAGTTCAATCCAGTGGTGAACAATTTCATTATATTGAAAGTTTTATCACATTATTAAAGGAACAAGATCAAATTATAAAAAGAAATTCTCAGGACTCCCTAATTCAATTTTCACCTGTTTTTTCTATGGTGGCAAAACAATTAGATCAGGTATTAGTGGTCAAAAACATTAAATTAGTTTTATCAATTGACGTTCAGGAAGCACTTTTATCAATTGACGATGAGTTGTTGATTCGAGTTTTAGTCAACGTAATTGATAATGCTATAAAATTCTCCTACCCAAATAGTGAAATTGAGGTTCATGTGTATCTTGATGGCACTAAACTGTATTTAAAAGTGAAGGATACAGGAGTAGGTTTTGTTCAAAAACAGAGTGACGAATTATTTAAAAAATTCACTAAAATGAGTATGTCTGGCACTTCAAATGAGCCTTCTACAGGAATTGGATTGTATTTGTGCAAAAACATAGTAGAACGACACAACGGTGTAATTTATGCACAAAGCAGTGGGACAAATAAAGGGGCTACTTTTTCAATTGTTTTTGATACAAAAAAGGGCTAAAAATAGTTTTCTAATGTGTTTTTGTTCTTCTTAGGGCGTACGAAATCTGAGAAAATATTTTAAGCACTGTAAACAACAAGATTACTAGGTGCAATATAAAAAAAAGCTGTAATTCTATTCTTGATTTGGAATAGCGTTACAGCTTTTAGTTTATGACAGGGATAAAAATAGAACGGCAAAACCGGTGCTTTTTAGTACACCTAATACCATATTTTTGCCACCTTAGCTTTTGGTGTAAATACTTAGTATTAGTTTATTTTTTCTAATTGACCTACTTTTTTCCAGTTTGGATCTATATTTAAAGCGACAGCGATGTACACTTCACTTTTATTTACTTTGAAAGCAGTTCCTTTATTCATTTCAGCATTGACTTCTTTAGGTGTTAAGTTGTAAATTGCTCCAGTAATAGGATCTACAATGATACCAATCAAGCCACCAAATAAAATATTTCCAATATACCAAGCATTGAATTTTTTGGTCAAGTTAGTTTCAAAAGTTTGGTATCCTTCTAATTTAATCATCACATGATGTTCTTTTTTTCGTTCCAGTTTGATTTCAAAAGGCGTTTTTCCTACTTCGATTTCATCAATAAAAATAGAGGCAGCAGCAGGGTTGCTTCTAAAATTTACTTTTTGTTTAGAGCCGGAAACAATTGTAGCACAACTACTCATTAGTAGCGCTAGGGATAATGTAGAAATAAGGATTGTTTTTTTCATTAGAGTGTGTATAATTAATTAAGTTGTAATTTATATTGGGGGATTGTGGTTACGTCTCCGTCATAATAATAGAAATCTACTTTGATGCGATAACAAAGACTCCATATATCGGGAGTTCTCTTTTCGGTTACTTTTACAAGATTAGCGCCTTTTTCTCGGGCTAATTTTCGGGCTTTTGTCAGGTGTGAGTTAAAATCACAATCGGTTGTGAAACCACTGTCCTGATATCTGGCATTTCCTATTTTTTTGGCACCTTCAGGAATTGCATGATGAACATCAAGAAAGGCTACGGGGTCTTCAATTGTTAGTGGTTTTTCTGAAGATTCAAAATTAGAAGTGATTTTTGGACTACAGCTAAAAGCTAAAAATACAAAAACGAGAAGAGATAATTTTTTCATTGTCAGATGGAATTGGTTATTATTATTATTATTATTATATGGGTAATTTTTATTCTACTCTAACTTTAATAGCACCATAATTATCAGACTGAAAAGTAATAAGTCCAAAAACAGTTTCTCCTTTTTTTATTATTTTGCCATTAATGGAGTAATCGTTCAGCTCAGTTTTGAACTTTTTATTGGCATTACTCGCAACAATCATATTTCCTAAGGCTAATCCGGGTCCAATAATCAGTCCTATTGGTGTCGAGCTGGTTTGCTCTGTCATTCCGTTTGAATTGGTTTTTTTGGTAAACAATTGAATTGGAGATAGTAATAAATAAAATAAATAGGAGGCTGGGCTTTGTTTTAAAGATTTGAATGTTCTTTCATTCTCCAATAGATACAATTCATTTCCGCTTTCAAAATTTAATTTTATATCTTTTCCAAAAACCAAATCTTTTTCAGTATTGTTTTTTACTTTAACAGCCACTAGTCGAAGCCCTTTTTTAGTCTCTTTCTTTGCGTATTTCTTATTTAATAAATCATATTTGTATTCCAGCGTTACTCCATGAAGTGTGTTGTTCGAAATATAATTAAGTGAAGCGGGTTGTATTGGTTTGTATACTGAAGCACAACTATTTAGTAAAATTACAATCGATAATAAAAAAATAATTGTAGTTAATTTCATTTGCTGATTAATTAGTTTTTTTATTGGTTGTCAATTAGTTTTTTTTGTAAGTAAAGTATACTTTTTCAAAAAGCAAACATAAAGAATTTACTGATACTATTAAAATTAAACAGTATTTATTTTAACCACGTTTTTGTTAATTTTTTTTGATTTAATTTTAAATTTTAGTTAAAAATAGTGGATATACTATACTCTTTTTTTAAAAAGAACTAAATTTGAGAAAACAGAAAATTTATAATTATGAAAAGAAATGCAACCGCAGTCTGGAATGGTTCACTCAAAGAAGGAGCCGGAAAACTAACTACACAAAGTACCACACTAAAAGATACCCAATATTCATTCAAATCTCGTTTTGAAGAAGGAGTGGGGACTAATCCTGAAGAACTTATCGCCGCAGCACACGCAGGCTGTTTTACGATGCAACTTTCGGCCTACATTAGTGAAGAAGGGTTTGAAATCGAAAGTATCGAAACCAAATGCGACATTGATTTAGTTGATGGAACCATTGTTACCTCGCACCTGATGCTTCAAGCAAAAATTAGCGGAATAACAGAAGATGCTTTTCAACAATTAGTAACTAAAGCAGAAAAAAATTGTCCTATTTCTAAAGTTTTGAATGCTGCAATTTCTTCGACTGCTTCCTTAGTTTAAAAATATACAGACATCAAAAAGGTTCGGTTTAATTTTAAATCGAGCCTTTTTGATGTCTGTAAAAGGAATGTTTCAAAAAAATAGTAATACAAATTTTTTTACTCAATGAACGTATAATTACTCTTTGATTATCAGTAAAATAACTATTTAAAAACTTGTAAATAAAACTAATGTTTCTTTCATTAAATAATTATCACTGGATATGCGTGTCAAACATGGAGAGTTTGTTTCAATCATAGGAAAATCTGGCTGTGGAAAATCGACGTTGTTGTATTTGCTTTCTACGATGGATACGGAGTATGACGATCAGATATTGATTCATAAAGCACTATTTTACTATGATTTCATGTTTATAGAGCAATCCTTTCAATCCTTCTAAAGCGAAAACGGCTTTTTTTAATTTTGTTGTTTTGGGATCAATTGTATAATTATAGCTTGTTTTGAAACTAGCTTTGTTGGCAATTGCTTTTGCAAACTCAGAACGGTATAAATCGCAGTTTTCAAAAACAACTTCGGTCAAATCAGTGCTCATAAAATCAACGGCAATAAGACTACAATTGGAGAAGGAGGTTCCTTTGATTTTTAAAGTGTAAAATTTAGAGAAATCCAAAATACAATCCTTAAAAGCGATTTCGAAAATTAATTTATCGCACATGGCAAAATTGACATCTTTGATTTCACACCTATTAAAAGTTACGGTTCTAAAGGCCACATAATTAATTTTAGCATTGCTAAAAGTGCAGTCATTGAAGGTACAATCAATGAAAGTTACCGCTAAAAAAACGCATTGGGAGAAATTACAATTGGTAAAAGTACAGCATTCAAATTCCTTAAAATTGACTTCCTCTTCCTTGTACGTAATGTCTTTGTATTCAATATCTAGAAAATATTCGGGCATTTAGTGGTTTTAAATTCAGTTTTATTGCTATCTTTTCATCACAAAGAAACAAAATTCGAAATTGTTAAATTGGATAAATTAGTCTTATTATTTTTGAAATTTTAAACTCTTTCGTAATCCGCTTTCCAGTGCTGAATCGCTTTTTTAATTTCCTTTGCCGAAAGATTTTCATTCAGCGCTCTTAGAGTTAACGCTTGAAATTCATCATCTGAGGCAAAACGTAACACAAATAGCTGATCGTCATTTAAATGACGTTAAAAATCTTCCAATATTTTTCCGGTAAGAGAAAAATAACGGTACCGAAGTTCTAAATAGACAATTCGGTTTTGTAGGATCAACGCATAATGTTGACGCAACATAAAAACAAGGCAAAAGCACGACAAAGAGTGCACTAATAAATATCCAGATTAAAGAATCTTCTTTTGGTACAACTAAAATAAATACTGAAGGCCAGCAATGTCATGATTATTGGATAATGAATAAAATGAGGCGGCGGATAGTACCGAATGTGATTTTTATAAGATTGTGCTTTCATTAATGTAGTTTAAAAAAAATTAAATATAAATTAAACTATGGATTTAAAGCATTAAAGGCTATGCAATTACTATGAGGTTTTTTTTAACGGAGTAGACCTTTATAATTTCTTTAGATTTCTTTAACATTTCGATAACTCGTTTTTCAAGATAAATTCAATAATTTTATTGAAAATATAAAAAAATGATAGCTACAAAAGGATACGCAGTACAAGATGCTAAGACAGATTTAGCACCTTGGGATTTCGAAAGAAGAGAAGTTGGACCACATGATGTACAATTTGACATCCTGTTTTGTGGTGTTTGTCACAGTGATTTACACCAAATTAAAGATGACTGGGGCGGTTCAATTTACCCAATGGTTCCGGGACATGAGATTGTAGGTAAAGTGGTAAAGGTAGGAAGTCATGTAAAGAAGTTTAAAATAGGAGATATAGCAGGGACAGGTTGCTTGGTAGACTCTTGCAGAAGTTGTGAAAACTGTAAAGAGGGATTAGAACAATTTTGTTTGAAAGGAAGAACCGACACGTATAATGCTTTAGGACAAGACGGAAAAACACCTACTTATGGCGGTTATTCGAATACCATTGTAGTACATGAAGATTTTGTTTTGCAAGTTTCAGATAAATTGCCTTTGGCTGCTGTAGCGCCGTTATTATGTGCCGGAATCACGACCTATTCTCCATTGAGACACTGGAAAGTTGGGAAAGGGCATAAATTAGCCGTTCTTGGTTTGGGTGGTTTGGGACATATGGCGGTTAAATTTGGAGTTTCTTTTGGAGCTGAAGTTACCGTGTTAAGTACATCAGCAAATAAAGAAGCCGATGCCAGAAAATTAGGAGCACATAATTTTATCGTTACTAAAGATGCCAAACAACTCGAAAGTGTAGCTGGTTCTTTTGATTTTATTCTGGATACTGTTTCTGCACCACACGACTTAAATTTGTATTTGTCATTATTGAGAGTAAACGGCGTGCATATTTGTGTGGGCGTACCACCAACACCTTATGAAATTCAAGCTTTTAGTCTCATAGGCGGACGAAGAAGTCTTGCAGGTTCGCTTATAGGCGGCTTGCCTGAAACTCAGGAAATGTTAGATTATTGTGCGGAACATGGTATTGTTTCTGAAATAGAAATGATTGATATCAAAAATGTTCATGAAGCATATGACCGAATGACAAAAGGAGATGTCCGGTATCGTTTTGTAATAGACATGGCTACATTGTAAAAATAAGTTTAAAAACCAAGCCCCTAAAAAAAACTGATACATTTCGGCTTTTTTAGGGGCTTTTTTTATGTGTAAATAGGAATGCTACAGTAGTGTTGACAATAATTATTTTATCAGGTATTTTGTTTTGTTCAGAGTTCCTACGATTTCAAAGAGATTCAATGCGCCCCCCTTTTTGCCGTTGCCGATGATATATTGGACTTGCTAACTTTACCAGCATAAAAAGTTAAGAACAAAAACCTTAATTTAACTTATGAAACAAGTGCGTAAATTTTATGACCGAGCTTTTAAAGAGAAAGCCGTTCAATTGAGTTATGATAGACATAAGATCTCTGAACTAGCCAGAGAATTGGAAGTTACCGCTCCCCAGTTGTATAGATGGCGAAAAGAATAAGAAGAGTTCTGACAAAGAAGTTTTTCTGGGAATGGAAATTTTGTATTGTTTTTTCAGTAGTTAACAAAATTTACTCACTAGTGTCCACTTAAAATAAGTTAAAAACCAGCTGGTTAGTATTATGTTCATTGACATTATTGTAATCTGATTTC
>NZ_RYDJ01000050.1:0-1522 GCF_003970355.1 Flavobacterium bomense
CCAATTCCAGCATTGATTCCTGTGGTTGGGGCTGCCCCAGAACCTGTACTTCCTGCTCCACCACCACCACCGCCGCTAGTTCCACTAGTTCCAGAAACAGCATTACCAACTCCACCTGCACCACCAGTATAGGTAATTCCAGTTGCGGCAGTTGCGCCAAGGCCATTGAGTGGAGTAGTAGTGCCGTTTACATTCCCTCCATTCCCTCCAATTGCGGTAACTGGAACAGTTGATGCAAATGTGGAGGTTCCGCCTGGATTACCATTGCCAGCCGAAACACCTGTTCCTCCTGCACCCACTGTAACAGTGATAGAGGCTCCAGGAGTTACTGTAATAGTAGTGTTTTTGGTATATGTTCCGCCACCGCCACCGCCACCTGTGGATCTATTTAGAGTTGTACATCCACCACCAGCGCCACCAGCGCCCCATGCTTCGACAGTTACATTAGTAACACCAACAGGAACGATAAATGTGCCAGAAGTTGTAAAGGTTTGTGTTTGTGAAAATCCCAAATTGGCAATAAAAAGACACCCGTAAATAAGGTATTTTTT
Organism: Flavobacterium bomense; assembly: GCF_003970355.1. NCBI lineage: Bacteria > Pseudomonadati > Bacteroidota > Flavobacteriia > Flavobacteriales > Flavobacteriaceae > Flavobacterium > Flavobacterium bomense. Next base: position 552 of record NZ_RYDJ01000050.1, read on the forward strand.
TATGCCAATGTTGTTAGTAGTTTTCATTTCTTTTTTTGAGTAAAAAGGATGGAGAATTAGTTAGTTTTTCTAATAATTAGGATTGGTTTTTTTGAATTTAATTTTGGCTAGTCTTATTTTTATAGACAATCTAATTATAATTGATTTATGCCCCAATTATTTAACTTAAAGATAGTGAACATTTGTTTTTAATACGATAAAAAAACATTTTTTATCGTTGAAATACATATATTATAACTTTGTGTAGGAATAAACAACTGTTAAATTATTTCAATTATTTTTGTGCAAATATGAAAGGTTTGTAGTTTTTTTTATGTGGAGTTGGAGCGAGTATTATAAATTAAAAAAAAACTACTTTTTTGGGGAGTTTCAATTTTTTTGCGATACTGTTTTTTTCTCAATACTCTTTTTTGAGATTTTAAGTTTGGCACTTTATATACCACAACAACTATTATTTATTCAATTTTTAATGTTTTGATGTTCTTGATTTTAATTTTTGAAAGTATGTTTAGAGGGTACAAGTGATCCTATAAAAACAACATTTTTTTAATTTTTTTTCTTGGTCTGTTATTAATTGGCCCCATTGGTTTAATTCACATAAAAAAACAGTTCAAGAAATTCAAAAAATGAATAACTTGAACTGGTATTAAAAAAAAACTAAAAAAAACTAAAACTTCAATTAGGGATGTTTTTTGGAGTTCACAGAAGTGATTACTTTTGTGGCTTCAATATTTTGTTGAAAATCTTTAAATTTTAAAAAGAAAGAAGACAAACCAATGATCGTTACAAACGAAACATAATAACCTATTCCACCAGTACTTATCAAAGGTATTGTAGTAAAAGTTTCTATGCCAAGGCCCGCAAAAATTGCAAAAATAGAACAGATGCAAAAAGTTACTTTATGATATTCTGATACTTTATTTTTCATTTTTTTCTGAATTTAAATTGTTTTTAAATATTTTTAACCCGTA
>NZ_RYDJ01000050.1:1532-1912 GCF_003970355.1 Flavobacterium bomense
TTAATTGGCTACTTTCTTGTTTATTACTTTATTATCGTTGGATGTGATTTGAACAATTAAAACTTGGTTCGCATATTTTAAACTTTCAATACTCGTTTCATTTGCATTAACTTTTGTTTTTTCGAATAATAAACGCCCTCTTATATCATACAATTTTACATTGTCAATAAAAGTTCCATTTGATTTGATGTTGATGTTTCCATTTTTTTTGAAAACTACTAAACTATTTTCGTCAAAAACTACAGTGTTGGTTCCTAACGTTTTTTGGTATTTTAATGAAAATCTTGAATTTGTTGCTCCAGTTGGCGCACTAAATGTGTATCCGCCATTTTTTAAATTAGTTTCAGTTCCAGTTTCATTGTCTTTCAAGATAATATCTT
>NZ_RYDJ01000051.1:0-1883 GCF_003970355.1 Flavobacterium bomense
CCTGCTCCAACGTCCAATATCCTTCCTTTTTGTGGTTGAAGTGAATTGATTAAATTCAGTTTGTTTTTTAATGCAATGCCTTTTATAAAATGGTATAATTTTTCAAATAAAGATCTTTTGTTATCCGTATGGGAAATATAATCTTCACTTTCGTAATCACTGCCCACACTTTCTAAACTTGGCTGCGGATGTGTAATTAGCATATCCAAAGTTTCGTCATAATACAAATCGAAAGTTTCTTTCGAAACGGAATAATCTTTTACAGTAAGAAAATGTTTTTGGTTTGAAATGTCCATTTTTAGTATTCAGTGGTCAGTTTTCAGTAATCAGTTTAGCACAGCTACCAAAAGGTTTATTTATAAAATTTAACAATAGTTTCACGTGGAACAATTATAATATTCAGTGGTCAGTTAGCTTCTAAAAACTGATTACTGAACACTTTCTCAACGTCCCATATAAATCAACAATACGGAAACATCACTTGGAGAAACTCCGCTTATTCTAGAAGCTTGAGAAATCGTTACAGGCCGAATCTTACTTAATTTCTGTCGTGCTTCAATCGACATCGATTTTATTTTATTATAATCGAAATTATCAGGGATTTTTACATCTTCTAAACGAGTCAATTTATTAGCGTTGTTTCTTTCCTTTTCGATGTAACCTGAATATTTAACCTGAATTTCGGCTTGTTCTAAAATTTCCTGATCCAAATCATTTTCTTCGATATAGGCCGCCACTTTTTCAAATTTGACAATATCTTCCATATTGATTTGTGGACGAGAGAAGACTTTAAACATTTTATCTCCTTGAGTAATTAAAGCCGTATCCTTTGATTCCAAAATTGGATTGGCTTCAGCAACACTTACGCTGGTCTCTTTAAAAAAAGCAACCATCTTTTCGGATTCATTCAACTTATGCTCCATTCTGCGCAAACGCTTTTCAGAAGCCAATCCAATTTCATAAGACATTGGCGTTAATCTAAAATCGGCATTATCCTGACGCAATAAAGTTCGAAATTCTGCTCGAGAAGTAAACATTCTATAAGGTTCTTCCGTTCCTTTGGTAATTAAATCATCGATTAAAACTCCAATATACGCTTCATCTCTTTTTAGAATAAGTGGTAACCTTTCTTGAACTTTCAATGCAGCGTTAATTCCTGCCATTAATCCTTGAGAGGCCGCTTCTTCATATCCCGTCGTTCCATTTATTTGTCCGGCAAAATACAAACCTTCAACCAACTTTGTTTCCAAAGTATGTTTCAATTGTGTTGGAGGGAAATAATCATATTCGATTGCATATCCGGGACGGAAAAATTTCACCTTCTCGAATCCAACAACAGAACTCAAAGCTTTAAATTGAATGTCTTCAGGAAGGGAAGTAGAAAAACCATTAACATAAACCTCACAAGTTTTCCATCCTTCTGGCTCAACAAACAATTGGTGCCTTTCTTTATCTGCAAAACGATTAATTTTATCTTCAATAGACGGACAATATCTTGGTCCTAGTGATTGAATTCTTCCATTGAACATTGGCGAACGATCAAAACCTTCTCTCAAAATATTGTGAACTTCAAGCGAAGTGTAGGTCATATGACAAGACCTTTGATGAATCAAAGGAGAAGTTATATCTGAATAAGAAAACTTATCCGGCTTTGCATCCCCTTTTTCTTCATTCATTTTAGAATAATCCAAAGAACGTCCATCAACCCGTGGAGGCGTTCCTGTTTTCATTCTTCCTGATTGAAATCCTGCATTGACTAAATCTTCGGTGATTCCATAAGCGGCACTTTCGCCCGCTCTACCTCCTCCGAATTGTTTTTCTCCAATATGAATCAAACCGTTAAGAAAAGTCCCATTCGTTAAAACAACTGATTTCGATTTAAT
>NZ_RYDJ01000052.1:0-1878 GCF_003970355.1 Flavobacterium bomense
GATAAATTAAACACGACAATATCAGTAGGTTTGAATTTTTTTTCGTCTAAAACAGCAAAAGCATGAGCACTTTCGATGGCAGGAATTAAGCCTTCCAATTGCGACAATTTTATGCCCCACTGCATCGCTTGATCGTCTGTAATCGAGATGAATTCTGCTCTTCCTGTAGCGAATAAATTGGCGTGCATCGGGCCAACTCCTGGGTAATCTAAACCAGCCGAAATTGAATAGGGTTCTGTAATTTGTCCGTCTAAAGATTGCATCAATAAGGTTTTACTTCCGTGAATGACACCAATTTTTCCCAAAGCCGAAGTGGCAGCACTTTCGCCAGAATCAACTCCTAATCCGGCAGCTTCAACAGCGATAATATTAACATCAAGATGGTCTAAAAAATGGTAAAATGCACCCGCAGCATTGCTTCCGCCACCGACACAAGCTATAACATAATCAGGATTTTCTCGACCTTCTTTTTCTAATAATTGCTCTTTGATTTCCTTTGAAATTACACTTTGAAAACGTGCCACCATATCAGGATAGGGATGAGGTCCAACTACCGATCCAATGATGTAATAGGTGTCAACTGGATTATTTATCCAATCACGAATGGCTTCGTTTGTGGCATCTTTTAGCGTTTTAGAACCTGAAAGTGCGGGACGAACCTCGGCACCCAACATTTTCATTCGAGCTACATTTGGAGCTTGACGTTTGATGTCGATTTCTCCCATATATACGATGCATTCCAATCCCATCAAGGCACAAACAGTTGCTGTAGCTACACCGTGTTGACCGGCTCCAGTTTCGGCAATAATTCTGGTTTTGCCCAAACGTTTGGCCAATAAAATTTGTCCAATAGTGTTGTTGACTTTATGCGCGCCAGTATGACATAAATCTTCTCTTTTGAGATACACTTTTGTGTTGTATTTTTCAGATAAGCGAGCTGCAAAATAAAGTGGAGTAGGGCGACCTACATAATCTTTGAGCAAAGCATCAAATTCTTCCTGAAATTCAGGTTCAGCTGTAATTTTCAAATATTGTTGGCGTAATTCCTCGACGTTTGGATATAACATTTCTGGAATGTATGCTCCTCCGAATTCTCCGTAATAGCCTTTTTCGTTAACGTTGTATGACATTTTTTTTATTTTTTTTATTTTCAGACACAATTTATCGCATCTCTTTTTATTGATTACTAGAGACGCGATTTATCGCATCTCTACATAATTGTATGTTTTTTAATCCAGGTTCTAATTCAAATTTACTGTTCACGTCAATGGCAAAAACAGGTAAATTGGTTTTCAAAAGTTCTTGTAATGAATCAAATTCTTCAATACCAATTCCACCACTCAAGAAAAAGGGTTTGGTCGATGGATATTGTTCTAATACTTTCCAATCAAAAGTGGTTCCGTTTCCCCCAGGTAGTTTTCCTTTGGTATCAAAAAGGAAAAAATCACACACTTTTTCGTAGGAATTTAAAATTCCAAAGTCAAAGGTATCTAAAATTGGAAATACTTTTATGATAACTATCAGTTTTGAAGTATTTTTTTTTAATAATTCGCAAAATTCAACTGATTCGTTACCATGCAATTGAACAGCTTGCAAATCGTGTGTTTTAATTTTATCTAAAATTTCATCCAAAGTTGCATTTACAAAAACGCCAACTTTTTTTATCGATTTTGGTAATTTGGGAATGGTACTTTCAAAATATCTAGCCGATTTCTCCCAGAAGATAAAGCCCATATAATCGGGTAGGAGTGAGCCTACTTCGAGTATGTTTTCGGGGTATTTCATTCCGCAGATTTTAATCCTCACCCCAGCCGTCTCCAAAGGAGAGGGAGCCGAAACTGGATTTGGTTTTGTCGATATTTTTTTTGAAAATGATTG